>NZ_JBFSUL010000002.1:0-190314 GCF_041467395.1 Vibrio sp. 10N.247.310.98
CCACAACGGTATGCTAAGAACAAAAATGCCGTTCACTCTTAAGTGAACGGCATTACCAACGTATGGGGCTTTTTGCGTTTTATTGTAAAGGCAACTATTCGTTATTCTTCGGTGAACTCTAATCGCTCTCGCTGCTCACCGCTTCTTGTTCACTGCCAGCAAGAGCTTGCTGTTCGGCGGTAATATCAGATTCTTTGAACACAATGAACGCGCGGCGGTTTAATGCATCGGCTTTTTCAGAGCGTTCATTAATCGCAGGCTGCAACTTACCAAATGACTTCACTTCCCAGATGAACTGCTTAGGGTCGAGTTTGGTTTTGAGGTATTCAACCACCGTTTCTGCGCGGCGCTCTGCCAGCTTTTCATTGTAAGAAAGTGAACCCGCTTGGTCGGTGTGCCCTGCCACCATTATGCTACCTTGCAGGCCGCTCAACTTAGTTGTGAAGTCATCTAACTGAGTTAGGTCTTCTTGCTTGAGTACTGACTTATCGAAATCGAAGTGCGGCGTCATTGCCATATAAACTTTACGTTCTGGTTTTGGCGGCTCACAGAAAGGCATCTCTTCGTACTTCTGAGCTTCTTCAAACACGATAAATGCACGGCGGTTCTCCGCTCGGTCTTTATCTGTCTTACCAAACAGAAGAGGTTGAGTCTCACCAAGATGTTTCACTTCCCAGTCATATTGCGTTGGGTCTAGTTGCCCTTTCAAATAATCTGCGACCGATTTAGCACGGCGCTGTGAAAGGCGCTCATTATATTCGAGAGAACCCTTGAAATCAGTATGGCCGACAATCGTGATGCGCCCTTCGAGGCCTCTGATCTCTTTAACAAAGGTATCTAAGTTGATCTTGTCGAGGTCGCGTAATTGATATTTATCAAACGCAAAATGCTCTGCGATGGCGATGTGCACCTCACGCTCTGGCGCCAAACACTCGCTTATTAAAAACTTAGACACATCGATGCCAGCAAACTTGTCTCGGTTCTCCTGACTCACATAGGTGTCGGTTGCACAGCCGGAAAGCAGCAAAGTACTCATCACTGCGCTTATTAGGAAAATAATTGTTTTCATCTTACTCTTAACTGTCACTTTGAATTCTCAACTCTTAACTTTCGACCCACTTGGGCAGGCTTAGATCTTACCGACTAAGTTAATGAACACACCAGATGCGTCGTAGTCATCATCATTGGTTAAGTCACTATCAAACGCAGAGAAGTTATAACCAATCCCCATTTTGAAGTTCTCGCCGATGTGCTTGTTCACCGAAACTAATGCACCGTGTTCTAGCTCATCGTTGAGAGTGTCTGTTTTCCAGTGGTATTCACCCGTCACATCCCACTCTTTCATCACGCGGTAAGAAGCGCTTAATCCGTATAGGTCGATATCGCTTTTGACCAACTCATTCGAACCAGACGCTCGTTCAAAAGCTTGCTGTTTGTCTTTATGGGCGTACTTAGTACCGACGTCCCAGTGTTGGTCGATTGAATAGATCGCTTCAACTTCAATGATCTGGCTGGTTTCATCTTGATAATCCACATCGCGATCCAGTTGATCGAAATCTGCAATGTAGGTGTAGCGGCTCAGTAAGTTGAGTCGATCGTTGTAGATCGGACGATACGCTAGTCCACCGGTCGCTTCAGTGAATTGCGCCATGGTTTCGCCCGTTGTTTCACTTTCGGTGATGGAGTAGTTGTACTTGCCGAACAATGTGTACTCTTCCGTTAAGTGATGCGTGTAACGGTTGGTCGTCACGATTTGTTGCAGCTCTCGCTGAGCGATGTCAGGGTCGTCTTCACTCTTATCCACTCGATATTCAAATTTGTGGCTTAGGGTGATGTCATCTAGGTCAATTGAAGCATTGAAGCTGATGGACTCACGCTCTGTGGTGATGCTCTGGTCATCTTCAATTTCCCCAAGCTGATAACCGATCCCCATCTCGACATCTTCCGTCACATCGTAGCCAAAGCCGTACGAGTCGATACGGCCATGACCATCGTTTTCATCAACAAACTGGTTCTCTTGGTAGAAATCGACACTGCTAGTCAGGTCTGCACGCTGACCAACAATCACGTTGTTTTGGCCTTCGTAGTTATCATCTACATAAGTTACGTAGGTTGAGTGGTCATCGGATACATCGTAAGTCACAGTCGCTTCTGCTACTTGGCCTCGGTCGCCATCGGTGTATTCGCCACCAAGAGACAAGTCTTCCAACACTTGGAATTCAGCACCAATCGACGCGCTGTCGTTTTCATCATAGTCATCCGACTGGTCGACGGTCTTTTGCCCTTTGACGTAAACGCTGTTCTCACTGTCCCACATGTATTCCAAACGCACACCCGCTAAGGTGGCATCACTGTGCTCGTCGTTTTGGTTAAGCTCTTCAGTTTGTTGCCCTGCCGCCGAAACCTTAATGTGCTCGGTGATTTTAACTTGAGTCTCAATCTCAATCGTTTCAGTATCTGTTTCTAGATTACCATCGACATCGCGCTCTTCATTGGTCGAGAAGCGAGAGAGAACCGCCAAGCGATCGGTAGCTTGCAAACGAAGTTCAGCACCGTATGCCTCTTGCTCTAAATCATCGCTGCTGCTTGCGTAGCTGTATCCCGCGTCTTTGTCTCGATACCAAAGTTTCAGGTCATTACCAACAGCACCAAAAATGGTTGGAGCAAGATCGTAAAGGCTGGTGACAGCTGTGATTTGGACACTGTCGCCCTCGCGGTCTTCCAATGTGTCGCCAATTGGCGTAAAGGTTAAGCCGCCATCAACAGAGACAAAATTCGACTCGGTTTGCCTGCCTTCACTGTGTGCAAACTCAGCCTTAATGTAGGTACCTTCTGTTGCACGCAACGTTAAGTCCGTACCGTAAGACTCGTAGTCTTGGTTGTCCTTTTCTTGAGTTGCATACGTCACGCCAACACCAACGTAATCGTTGATCCAACCTTTAGCACGACCACCGTAAGACATCGCGTCTAATGAATCTGAACCTTGTGGAACATACTCATAGTCGACAACCAGAAAGTTTTCGTAGTCGTCTCCGTTTTCAATCACGCTGCCAAAGCTGTCGGATAGGATGTTGTCCAGTGGCTTGGTCAAAATAATTCGACCTTGGTACGGGTCAAAGTCATAGTCGACGCCCGGCTCAAGTGGAATTTCATTCTGCACTAGGCCAGATTCATCTTTTACTTTTACGTAAACTTTGTCACTTCCCGGTACCGCTTCACCATGACGAAGGAAGTACAGAGAGCCGCCTGTACCCAAGAACTCATCGTGTGCATACAAGGAATCAGCTTCTGCGGTAAAACCGACCACGTTCAAACGATCTTCACCGTATTGTGTAGTATCGCGAGTACGATAATCAGCTTTGAAACCATAGAGGCTGCGGTTGTAATCGTTGTTTTCGGTGCCTGTTAAACCCGTGTTGTAGTTACCCCACAAGTATTGAGACTTATCGTATTCAACATTGAGGTAAACCTTGCCCTTGGTGTTGACCACTTTTTCGATATTTGAGCTATCGCCATAGTTGCCGTAATAAAGCTCATCGTCGTCTTCGAGGATATCGAACACATCCGAATCGTCGGAGGCGAACGGATGTTTGAACATGTCTTTGATTTCACTTTCTCGCGTATCAAAGTGAGTCGTTACACGAAGTTTGTCGCCAAATTTACCCTGACCAAAGTACGCTAAGCGACCTTGGTTGTAGATGTCATCTTGGTACTGGTCATCGACACTTAATGCATCGCTATTACCAGACACATTATTCTTACCAACATAAAGATCAGCCAAGCCAGTTTGTGCGTAGTACGTATCTGGAATACGAACGTAAAGCTTGTAACGACGTTCATCACCGTTATCAAACACAACCTTGGTTGGGAAAATGTAAGAATCTGTTGGTAAGTACTGCTCTGCGTATAAGTTGCCATCTTCGACATCAAATTCATCTTCACCGATGATGACTTTATCAACGCCTTTCAAACCGGTGCCAATGAACTTGGCTAAGCCCGCATTGGTCGGGATGTTGTGACGCATCAGCTTTGCCTGTCCGTAACTTTTACCTTTGCTCTCTTCATCGTCGTTATCGTTTCGGTCGATATCGACTTCAGAGTCCGGCTTAACTAAGTCAGTCACACCAACGGTGGTCACATCCATGTTGCCATCTTTGTCCCACGCTTTTAGGCGGAACATCAGCTGCTCACCGACCTCAAACTGATAATCAACATCAGTTTGACCATCCCAATTGATGTCAGAGTCGTTCGCCAGTTTATCGCCACCAAGTACAGCGATGGGTTCAGACAAACCAAAGTCACCCACACGGTACACTTCCAATTGGTACTTTTTGATGTAGTAACCGTAGTTGGTGGTAATGGTGAAACCGACGCTGTCACGCAGTGTGCCTTGTTCGACTTCTAATTCATCGCTGACACTGACATCTAATACTGGGTCAAAGCGAGTGATGTCACGGCTTGCCCAAATAGCGCCTTGTTCTAGGTAAATACGCGAACTGTCTTGGTCTTGGTTCGGCTTAGTGATTTCAATGCCAGTCGTCTCAGAACCGAGTTTTTCAAGCTTACCTGTGTCTTTCGCTACCGCCATCACAGGAATGGCCGTTAACACACACGTCGCTAAACGAGACTTACTAAATACTTTCATACAATTTCCAGTTACGGTTCCAATGGCTTACTTCTGTTCACTTTGTTGGTCTTTGCGATGAACGCTAAAGTTGAACTTGGTGAGCTTGTTCGGGGTAATTCGCAACACTTTTGGGTTTTCGCTCACCACTTCCATGGAGGTGGAGAGCGAATCAGTGTCCAACTTCACGAGGAAGTTCTTACCTTTCTTATTGAGTACCCATTGGTCGGGCACGTGGTAACGACCGTACTGGTCTGTGTAAATAACGATTCCCTCAACCGTCATCAACTTAACGCCCGGAATACCATCTTCGTAAATACCTTTGTTCTCGATAACGATTTCCCACAGGTAATCCTCGCCATCGCGATACAGGTTTCTGGTTACGTTGAGGTTTTCCGCGCTCAGTCCCTTTTTCTTGTCCGATTCATGCTTAAACTGAATCTGACCTTGTGCGTCGAACTCGATACGAGAGCCCGCATCGGTTGTGACGTAGAAATCAAAGCTTTGCTGTGTGCGAGTTTTAAATTGAATCACCACTTTGCTGGTTTCTGGCAGTGTTCGGTTCACTGAATGTCCCCAAAGGTCACCAAGCTCCAAACCTTGTTCAAGTGCAGTGGTTATCGCACCATCTTGAATAGCAACGTCTTGACCATCACGAATGATGTGCGTCGAATCAGCGATGTAGCCTTGTGTTGCTAAGTTCGCAGTTAGCTCAACATCAAACGCGGTTGCATCAGCTTGGAATCCATCTTTGTTATGATCTTCAAAAACTTTACCGATGATCGATGAGGTATCGAACACCTTGTCCGGCTCAATGGTCACTTTGGCGGTGTCTTCATTAGAAACAGCCGAGCCATCAACCTTCGCTACTGCGGTGTTGATGTAATCACCAAAAGTGGCACCTACCGAGACACGCAATAAGTAACGAATACGCAGCTTCTCGCCCGGATCAAAGTTCAACGATGTGAACATTAACTTGCCCGTATCTGATGGATCTTGAGAGATAACCTGATCGTCTTCCGTACCGAACTCACCATCAATGCCGCTTAGCACAACTTCTGATGTATCCACGATGTATTTCAGACCACCTGGGTAACGGTCTTCCACAGTCACGTTCTTAAAGTAAGATTCATTGTTGTTCTCAACGATGATCTCGTACTCAACCGCATCACCCACTTGCGCGGTATCTTGCAACGCAGACTTGGTCAGCTCCAACTCTCCAGAATTATCAGGAATCTTCTTGATATGAGTAGTTACACTGTCGCTGGTTTCGGTACCGTCAGATTCGGTCGCCGTAAAGGTATTGGTAATGTCGTCATCCAAGCCCTTACCTAGCGTACCCACGACCTCAAACGCGTAAGCATTTCGTTTGTTGGATTTCAGGTTAACGGTAGTGTCTAAGTCTTTATTCGACGGGAAAGAATGACGCTGAATAACCGCGCCCGAGTCGTCGACTTCCACACCTTCAATTGTCCAATCGATAAAGACTTTATTACCTGTGCTGTTTTGTAGTCCACTGATCTCATCGGTTAGACGAACATTAGCCGCGTTACCTTGACCGTTGTTGGTCACGGCTAAGTAATAAGTGACACTGTCGTCATCTTCGGTGTATTCAGGCTTATCAGAACGTTTTTCAACAACCAGATCAGCACCCACTGGCGGCAAATCCAAAGCAGATACTTGATCTGCCACTGCCTGCATCGAGGTTTCAGAGGCCAACATGCCTTTAGAACGAGCGCGCATCGCTGGGCTACCAGTTAAGTCGAGGTAGTATCCAAGCACATCGATATTAGTCAGCATGTCTTCGTTGACCGTCAATGTGAACGTGTAATCAATCTTGCCGCCCGGCGATATGTCGACCAAGGTGAACAGGTCTTTGTCGTCATCAAAGGTGCCAGGTTGAGTTTCAGCCCCTTCTGATGTTGCCGTTAGTGTCCATTCATCAAACGCATTACTAAAATTACCATCAATATGATCACCCATGGATTCAGAGAACTGGGTGTAAAGCGCGACATCTTTGGCTATACCTCGGCCTATGTTTTGCACCACTAAGTGATACTCAACCTGCTCTCCCGGCACGTAATACGGGGCATCGGTAAACAGCTCAGCTTGAACCACAGCCGCAACTGTTTGAACTGGAGGACTGATAACATCGCCGCCATCTACTTGCGCAGTATTAATGATGTGTCCGGTCGCGGTATCGACTACGGTGCCTTTTGAGCGGAACACAACTGTGCCGTGCGGTGCAATATCCACACTGTACTCAATCGGGCTAATTTGCTCCGTCGTCGTTCCTACCGTGGTTGACTCAACAACCAAAGAAGTGGTTCCAGCAACAAAAGCAGGCCCAGTGGTACCATCGTAATAGCCCACCTCTATCGTGCTCATGTCATCGACAACACTTAAATCGCTGATGTAGTTGTTAGAGGTGTTTTCAATGGTAATCAAGAATTCCAGCTCACCACCCGGCTCATACTCGGTTTGTACGTTAGTTTTCGTCGCAACAAACTCAGAGTCTTTCGGTGTCATGACTACCGTTGAGTCTTGTGGTGTTCCGTTATAAGTGATGGTTGCCGTGTTACTGATATCGCCAATCGCCGTCGTACGAATCAACGCCTTAACATGGAATGTCACGGTACTTTGTGGCGCCACATCCATACTCACATCGATATCTTCACTCAAGTCGAACGTCTTGGGAGTGACAACAGAGCGATCATCCGAGGCGTCAAAGCTCACTTCCCATAGTAGGAATGCCGACTCTTGTTTATCCGCGGTCGTGTCGACTTGAATGTCACTGATGATGTCTTGAAGTTGAACACCAGATGCAAACGCATCAGAGCTGTTGGTTACGGTGATGTCGTAGTTAATCAGCTTGGTTACTTCATACGATGGCGTATCAACCGTCTTCTTGACCGAAACCGTCGCCAACACTGGTGTACTGGTAGCACTGTCATCAAATGTTGTGCCGTCAAAGGTCGCTGATGCGATGTTAGTAATATCGCCTGTCGCCAACGGATTAGTCGCAACTTGAATAGTGAAAACAATACTGTCTTGAGGCGCAATATCGAGCGTCTCATGAAGGTCTTCACCACGGGTTGCATCCGGTACTGGGGTTTCACCGGTTGTCGATACCGCCGATATTTGGATTGAAGCAGGGTCAAAAGCTTGTTCAGTCGTACCACCTGCAATCGTGGTTTCAACCGACTTCAGCGCATCTTCAATAGCAACATCTTCAGCCCAACCTAAGCCGTTATTCTTAACGGTCACGGTGTACTGAAGTGTTTCTCCCGGAAGGTACTCTGCTTTATCTACATCTTTAGTGATCTCAACTTGCGCATCTTCTGGAATGTAGGTCGCGTATGCAGAGTGCTCACCGTCGTCGCTATCAACTTTAACGACGTTAGTGATCTCGCCTTTGGCCTTATCATTAACAGTGTTGGTCACGACAAATGAATAACTGTCACCCGGGTGAATGCTGTAAGTCGCACTATAACCCTGTGCGTTATTAACCACATCTTTGCGAGCGTTCAGGGCTGGATCGCCACTGCCATCAAGCTGTTCGTCGCTAATGATCCAATTACCTGTCAACGCTTGCTCTTGATCTGGGCTGTTAGCCACCTCTGTCATGATGGTATCGATGCGATCCGTCAGGACTTGATCGACAAGGTAACCTTCACCTGTGTTAGCCACGGTGATCTTGTATGAGATAGGTTGACCCGGTTGATACTTAGCATCAGGTTCTGCAATTGGCGTCGTTTCTTTGGTTAGAACCAATTGACCCGACTTCGGAGTGATAAAGCCTTCTCGTAAGCGAGCAATCTTTGAATCGTCCAAACCATGTCGTAGATAAGCCGTATTAGTAAAGCGCCCAATCGCGTCATCTCGTACCTTGCCTTGGACGTGAATACGGACAACTGTGTACTTATCACCGCCACCCGTACCGGCATCGTCACGCCCTGCCATCTTGATCGATTCAACAGGTAAATCGATGTCTGGACTGTTTTGACCAACTAGCTTATCTAACTCTGAGAAATCATTAGCGTCAGGGTCTGACGGCGCCGAGTTATAAAGCACATCGTAATCAACCGTCCATTCTGTCAATGCCGTTTTCATTGAGCCGTCGACGGTTTCGACTTCAAAGCCGCTGATGATGTCACGAATCGAAAACAGGCCAGAATCCACATCGTCATTGGTGATGTCGATGTAGTAATTCACTGTTCCACCCGGCACGTACTCAGGCGTATCCGTCCATTTATCAATCAGGATATTCGAGCGGCCCGGATCAAGTACGATGTCGTTGGTGTTATCACCGTTCACTTGCGCCGTGTTGGTAATAGTGCCTGTCGCTGAAGTCGACACGGTGCCTTTCACGTCAAACACAATACGCTCACCAGGACGAAGATCGACAGTTGCATTCAATGGTACGCTACCGTTGTAGTTACCTTGCACGTCATAAGTGCCAACAGGTTCAACCGCAATAGCCGTTGTCCAGCTAGAGAACGCATCATCGCCATCTTCGGTTTTAATGGTGTGAATCGCATCAATAACGCTCACGTCATTTGCGATGCTATCGCCTGTGTTATCTAACGTAACTTGATACTCAACATCACCACGTGGTGCGTAAGTACAACCGCTGCCATCGTTTGAAGGAACAGAACACCCTGCCGATTCACCATCGGTATACACCAAGGTTTTGAAATAGTCGAGCTCAGCTTCTTGAGGTGGGATAGTTTCTGACGTCGCAGACTCATTTTCTGCCGTCACTCGGTTGGCTTCGATAGTTCCCAAAGCGTCATCACGGATAACACCCGTTAAGTTAAACGTCAGTATTTCACCTGCGGCAATATCGGTTTCAATATTCAGGTTATTGTTTGGGTTATAGCTAGGAACATAGGTATCGACGTTGGCATCAATACCATTACTGATTTCGTGAATGATATCGCCCGAAACAAAGGCAGACTCCATTGTTCCGCCAATAACCTCAACTTGGATATCCTTTACCGTGTCTTTGATTTGAATATCATTCGCCCAACCGTTTTCAGTGTTAGTGACCACAAATTCATACTCAACTTCGTCACCCGGCAGATAGGTATCCCCATCATTGAACGGGTTGCCGTTAATCGACACCACGCGTTTCTCAACACTGATATTATTTCCTAGTGGCATTAAATTCGCTGTTCGAGCACTACCGTCGTACGTCGCTTTATTTTGAATATCGCCCAACGCATCCTCACGAATCTCAGCATGGATGGTGAACGTTAGGCTTTCTTGAGGCGCGATAACAATGTCGTTATCAATATTGACGTTATTACCAGAAACGAAGTCAACCGCGTCTGTAATCGAACCTACCGCTGCCGTTTTTTCTAGCTGCACTTCCCAACCAGATAAAAATGGCTGGCCGACAGGGTCAGTGCCAGACGTCGAGGCATCTTCTGCAATGCGAGTCTGAATTGCAGAAATAGTATCTTCAAGGCGAGAACCATACTCAATACCATTACCCGTGTTCTTAATTTGAACTCGGTAGTAAACCTCACTTTCACCAGCGACTTGAGAATACTCAGTCTTTGCCGAGGAGAGGCCTGCGTCATAAAATGCTTTCTTAGAGAACGAAATTTCAGGCTCAGCCATCTTTGCAGGTGGAGATACGGCAATTAGTTCATTTCCGTCATCTTCATCGATGTACGCTCGGTTAGTGAAAGAACCTACTGCTTTCGGACTGATTTTGGCCTTGATGACGTAACGCACAAACGATGACAATACTACACCGCCAAAGTTGTCTGCCGATATATCAAAGTGCGTATCAATCGGTTGATTGTCTTTAATCGAGTTATCTACATCAGGATCTGAAATCCCCGATCCATCAGCGAAAGTTTCAATCGTCCAACTATCAAACGCCGAACCGCGAGTTCCATCGTAGTATTGAGTCGTTATCTGGTCGATATCATCACGCAGGCTAATGTCATCAACGTGCGCCGATGCGATGTTCTCGATTAGGATTTCATACTCGATGTAGCCGCCAGGCATGTAATTGGTAGCACCAACCAACTCATTACCATCCGTGTCGTAGTAAGCCAGAATGTTTTTTTCGTAATCAATTTTGCGACCAGTTTGCGAAATATTATGAGATATCGTGTCGCCATCGACGGTTAGAACGTTAACAACATCGCCATTGGCTTTGTCATTGATGGTCGCGACAACTTGGTACTCAAGCTTAGCGCCCATCGGAATATCGGCTTCAACATTTAGGTTACTGTTGGTTGATGTGTAAACATTGCCAGCACCTGCGCCCGCATCCACATACTCAGAATCAGTTCCAGTTGCGATCGATGTGATGGTCCAATCTGAATACGCTGGTCCTGTATTACCATCCAATAAGCTGACCGTAATATCTTCGAGGTTATCGACGATTGGAATATCGTGAGCGTTACCTTTGCCGTCATTCTCAATCACTAAGTGATAGGTCACGGTTTGAGCGGGCTCGTACACCGCTTCATCAGTCGTTTTATCAAAATCTAAATGGTAGCCATCGGGAATCACGACGGTATCTCGATAATGAATATCACCGACCGCATCCGGTCTTACGGTACCTGTTACTGTGTAAGTCACGTCTTCGCCAGCATCGATATCAATCGAGGTTACGATGTCAGTGTCGTTCGCAACATCACCGTCTTTGGTACCATCTGTTGTACCCGCGTTCGCAGGATCGCTCTTAGCAACCGCCACCGTAAACTTGTTTGAACCTACCGAATCATCGAAAAATGGATTACCTGAATTGCCATCTTGTAGCTCCACTGATATGTCATTAATCAGTTCGTTAACGTCTACGTTGTTTCGATAACCATGTCCATCTTGAGAGTTGTACCTAATGGTATAAGTCAACTCATCTCCCGGAGAGTAGCGGTTAATGTTAGTAGTGCGAACAACGCCGCCGTTATTATGTACCTGATGGTTTTCAGCCACGGCACGTTTGGCATACTCACAATCGTCAGTACAACCGGCATTATCATCATGAATCAGCACGGCTTCGTTGCGGATTATGCCGCCGTCTCTGTCCGCTACACCGTTAGATACCGCATTGTCTTTGACATGCGCCTTAATACGCACCGTGACAAAGTCTTTGGCCGGAATTGAAACTGGGAACTCCACATCTTCAGTCGTTTGAGGGCCGAAACCAGAGCCAGTATCAACAGACCAATAGTCAAACGGGTTTTGATTAAGAACATCTTCTACTTCACCATCTTTATCATTCGCTAGCGTAGTAGTGATCTCACTCAGGCGATCCATGAAGATAAGATCGGTCTCATCAGTGTCACTGTTATTGCCAATAACGATGGTGTAGGTGAGATCTTCACCCGGCGTGTAGCGGACAACATCGGTCGTTTTGGCTAATGAAACATTGATGTCATAGGTACTGTGTGAGTTATCTATTTGTGCAGAAGAGCTGTGGTCACGGTCCGTGATAGGGTCGTAAACATCAACACGGTTGGATACTTGTTCTTCTTCATAGTCAGACTTAACAATGCCGCTCACCTCATAGTGAACCCACCCTCCGGGAGTGATGTCAACGTCGGTATCGATGTCAGTGTCGTTAGCAATGTCACCGTAACGAGAACCCGGTTTATCGGTGTTGGTCGAACCTACAATTGTCCAGCTATTAAAGAAGTTAAGCGCCGAAATACTATCTTGTACCGTTGCGTCATTTGCATAGCCAACACCGCGGTTATAGATGTAAATATCGAACGTAGCGCGCTCACCTACAACAAAGTCGGTATTTTGAGCTGTCTTAGCGACTACAAGATTAGGTTCACTAGGATAGGTGCGTACCGTATCCGATAGATTAGTATCTGGTCCCGTCACTGTTGCGGTATTGGTGAATGCTCCCCAAAGAATCTCACTGTCGACACTGCGATCGAGTGTCCCAACAATGGTATAAGTAATCGTCGCACCTGGCGGGATCTGAGCGGTGGCATCCAGATCATTGTTATCCGAGAACGATCCAGGGTCAGTCACGGCTTTCACCCACGGAGAGTCTGCCTCTCTTTCTGCACTGATCGTCCACGATGAGAACACGGGCTTGGTTTCACCCGGCTCGTGAAGGAGCTCAGCTTCTATGGTGCTGATTTCATCTTTGACATTGATGTTAGAGGCGAAACCGTTCCCTGCTGGGTTGGTAATGCTGATCGTATAAGTGACAGTATTGGTGGTGTCGGTATACGCGTTTTGTTCGTTATGACCATCAACACGCTTATCCAATACTAAGTAGTAATCTCGTGGGTATGAGCCTCTGTCGGAATAAAGCACGCTGTCGACCGTCACTTCATTACGGATTTCATCATCGGCAATGGGGTTTACGATCGCTGCAATGCTATAAACGATCTTATCGTGTGGGGCCAACTTAGCCTTCTCGTCCAGGATAAGTTTATTGCTTTGATTACCTTCAATTTGACCAGTAAAGCCGGGATCACTGTTTGTCGAAATTGAGCCGTCAGAGGCATAGGATTTCGCAGTAATAACCCAGCTCAAATACGCTTTAGTCGGTGTATCATTAATAGACTGAGTCATGACAGAGACTAAATCATCATAAACCGGTACATCAATCGCGTAGCCGTCACCGTTATTCTCTACCGTGATGTCGTAGTTCAGAGTACCGCCAGCTGAGTAGTAACGAGAATCCACTTCCTTTTGGACTTTTAATTTCGAGTTTGGCATTTGAACGCCAGAGCCCGACTCGCCTAAGTTATCCCCTAAACACAAGCCCGCATCGGTACCATCATCAACAATCTGACCCACACTGGTGTCTGCCACTTTTGCGGTCAGCTTATAATGAACGTAGCCTTCAGGTGCGAGGTCGACTTTCAAATTGATGTCGTTTGTTGTCCAAGTATTGTAATTAAATGAACCATAGTTCGATCCGTCACCACTTCTATCAGTGACTTCAAGCTTCCACTCGGAAAATGCTGAAGCATTAGAGCCATCCGCTTGCTCTGTCACGATACAAGCAAATTTATCGACAACTTCGATATCGTTGGCGAAGAACTCTGTGTCCTTGTTAGAAATAACAATGTCATAGACCACTTCGTTATCACCGACTATCCCCGGAACATAAGTCGTATCTGTGGTGTTCTTATTACGTGTAATTTGACTTGATGACGTCGTCAGAACGTCTTTCGAATCGAGAATATTGGCCAAAGCATCGCCAGAATCTGCGTGGCCATCAGCATCAACCACTCGGGCTGCAACTTGGGGAATTTGACCAATAGACACAGGGCTAACGTCCACCACAACGGAATAAACAATCTGCTCACCGGGATAGATAGACACTTTGTCTTCTAGTGACTTGTTGGACTCCTTTCCAGATGCATTGAGTTCAGAAAGGCTATTAGAACCGATCGAGGTCACTTCATTGGTCCAAAAATCGTAAGGGTTACCAACCGTGTCAGTTGCGTTCTTTTCGTTGCTGACATCGTTGCCTAGATCGGTTTCAAGATCCGCAAGAAACTGCTGAACCGAATAATGGTATGCGATACCAGTGTTTGCTTGGTTAGCAACCGTGACCGTATAGGAAAACTCATCGTCGACTAGGTAGTTATCCGATTGGTTCAAGGTATGTGTCAGGGTGATACTAGGCTCAGTGGGTGGAGTGATAACCTCATCAACTGTGACCAAGTCATCGCGTGTTTCAGCGGTTATACCGTCATTAACAATGTCGCCGACTAAATTGTCGGCAACGGTCGCTTGAATTTCGTAAGTCACAGAACCGCCTATATCAATCGACGCAGCACTTACTGATAAGTCCCCTGATTCGGCGAAGGTGCCTGGATCGCTTTTGCTGCCTTCAACCTTGCTTACTGAGTTAACGTTGTCAGTAAAGGCTTGTTGCAAAGCCCCTTCAATATTGAGTGCCTTTATGTCTGAAATGACATCTTGAACGTCGATCGTCTGAATAAACGTATCGCCAGTGTTCGAAACCTTAATCTTGTAGGTGAGTTTGTTATTGAGTTGATAGTTCGTCTTATCGACTGAAACAACAACATCATGTTGGTACACACCACGCTGAATGGATTCTGTATTTGATTCAACAGCATCCAATAGTCCAGTGCTCGCACTTGCGACGTTATCAATCGTACCGGCTGCGTCAGCAGAAACGGTGGCGACCATGGTGTAGGTCACCGACCCACCAGCCGCAATACGCACACCTGATGCATCTAAGTTTCCGAAGCGACTGTAATCACCTGGAGATGACAGGAAGGAGGATTGCGCTTGAGTCGAGACTTGCGAGAACGCGCTGACATTATTCCCTTGGTCATCTGTCGTTAAGATATTTAACAGCTCATCCTTAACGTCCAACTCAGCAATAGCTTTATCCGACTCATTCGTTAAAACAAGCGTATAAGCCACCTCTTGGTCGTTGTCATAAGACGCACTGTCAACAGACAGATCCATAACAAGACCCGTTGTGTCCGCATAGGAGGCAAATGGAATCAATAAAATAGATAAGAAAAAGGCAAGGTTGTATCTGAACATTAACGCGCACTTCACATTAGATTGACAAGTGTCTAGGCAAAAAGCCATAGATTTGACGTCACTAATTTGGCACTTAGCCTATTAGGGACATGCGCAACATACAGTTCAAATAATCCGAACAATTAACATCTGTAAAAAACAAATTACTGAAGATGTTAAATAGAGAATCTGATGTCTAAATTAGAATCAAGACATTGAGTTAATTATCAGAAGGTTAATGTTTTAATGAGTGAGTTTTCACAGTTGTTACGTAACTTCAGAAAGGAACTTCAATTTACACAAACAGAGTTTGCAACCTACTTAAATCAGCTGGACGACGAGTTTAATGCGGTTGACGTCGTAACGATAAATCGTTGGGAAAACAGTAAGGTAAAGCCTAGTACATACAAAGCACTCAAGATCTTACAGTACCTTGGCGGAGATTTGTTTGAGACAATAAAGAGCTTTAAATCCGAACAAAAAGACACACTAATCGAACTGTTTTTAAACGAATCCTATGGCTCATTTCAAAGTAGAATTTCAGCTCTATCAGGCCTGAATCAACAACAAGGCAAACGCAACTTTAAGTCACGGCCTTTAATGTCAGAGCCGTGTGACACTGGCGTTATCGACAGAATCAAACTACTTTCTAAATTCACAAAAGTCGATATTTCGCCACTGGACCAAATTGATTTATATCTCTACTACTGTGAGAAAAAAGCACATGGTCACAAGCTGATCAATGTAGATGGTGACATTGTGAGTCACAACGTAGGCTTTTTCTTTGAAGACCATCAATTTGAAACATTAAAAACTCAAGAGCTAGATCTAAGAATGGCCTGCTCTTTAAATTCAAGCAAAAGCATAAATTATTTTAATATAAGCTCACACTCAGAGACAAAAGATCATGTTATTGAGCATATAGTTTCAGATATACAGTTACTTTCTCAGAACAAAAACATTAAAAAATATTCTGTTTTAGTAAAAGACCCCAACATGATGAAACTCTTGAAGGGCGTGGGGTTTGAAGTATTTAAATTTTCAGAACCTTCTGCTAAAAAATGTAATATTACATTCAAAAATAAATATTATAGCTACTGTATATTAACGATTGATAAAATAGACTATCTGACGAATCGGAACGTAATGTCACTAATCAAAGATGAATATTCTGCCATGATGAAATTTCCGCAATTACTGCGCGAAGCGCGCAAGAAATTGAAGTTAACGCAAAAGGATTTTGCGGCATACATTAATCACTTAGATGATGAATTCAGCTCTGTAGATGTCGTAACGATAAATCGATGGGAAAATAGCAAAGTAAAGCCAAGTAATTACAAAGCCCTAAAGCTATTGGACTCCCTTGGTCTGGACTTGTATACAACGTTGAAATCCTTTGATTCAGAAGATAACGAAGACAGTGCACTACTTGAAGACTTCCTTCGTGAGAGGTTCTTTTCGTTTCAAAGCCGAATATCATCTATCACTAAAGGGGAGATAGAAGAAGGCTGCGACTGTCAGATCATGCCACTAATGACAGATCAGAATGACAAAGCAGTAATAGATAGAATAAAGCTGATTTCACAATATACAAAGATGGATCCTTCAGCCCTTGATACCATAGATCTGTTTCTCTATTGCAGTGAAAAAAAGGCGCATGGCAGAAAAATGGTCGATGTTAAGGGCGATATTGTTAGCCATAGCCTAGGTTTTTTCTTCAACGAAGAGGTGTTCGAGCAATACCAAAATAAGCATCTACATATTAAGCAAGCTTGCTCTTTAGATTCTAACCAGAACTTAAATTACATTGTGGTTAGCGGTCACTCTGAGAAGCGCGAACAATCTATTGCGAACCTGATTTCCGATATGAAGCTTCTTGCAAGCAATACTAAGATCAAGAAATTCTCTATGATGATCAAAAACCCAAATGCATTGGAGCTGATGAAAAACCTTGGATTTGAAATATGGAAGTTTTCAGAACCAACAGAACAAAAGTCGAACATCACCTTCAAAAACAAAAACTACCGCTATTGCGTACTGACTATCGACAAGATCGAATTACTGAGTAATAAACATGTTATTTCTTTTATTAGTAAATATGGTTAAGCACCGGATTTTACCAACGATAGAAAGCTTATACTAAATTCTGCTTAAGCTTTTCTTCCAACGCTTGGATACACAGCTTGATGGCGATAGGCGTATTTGAAGCAAATGGGTTTAGCGCATAAACCGTGTTGGTGGGTAATTCAAAGCTTGGCAGCACGTCGACAACATCACCAAATAACTGAGGAATGCAGAAATCTGGAATCACACCGATACCAACACCTGATTTAATCAGTGCAAGGCAACTGTGGAACGAATTGGTGACGCAACTAGCTTGCTGTTGGTAGACAAAGTCCTGCTCAGTTTGAGAACTAAAATGATGAGTCACCTGCTTTCCCTGCCAAGAGTTTGCAATGTAAGGAATCGATTCAAGCTCACGTTCACGCATGCTTTCAACGCCACATAACACATCTTTAAACTCACCTAACCTCTTCTGCTTTAAGTTACTGTCACGAGAACTGCCCACTCGTACCGCGAGATCAATATCGTGCTCCATGAAGTCTAAATGCTGATCGTCGCTTATCAGTTCTGGCTTTAACTTCGGATATTGTTTCATCAGTTCGGCAATAACAGGCGCTACCAATAAATCCATCAAGGCATTCGGAGCTGTGATACGAATCCGGCCTTGTGGCTCTTCTAGCTCGGCTTTTACCATATCCCAAGCCGATTCAGCGATCACATTGATGTCTTTGCAACTCAAATAAAAGCGCTCACCCATGCTTGTCAAAGTTTGTCTTCGTGTTGTGCGTTTAAGGAGAGAGGCGCCTAACTCTTGTTCTAGAATTTTGAGATGTTGACTGACGACAGATTTAGACAACTCTAACTTTTCAGCCGCAGCCGAGACTGAACCCTGCTCTACGATATGAGCGAAAATCGACATCTGCTTTAGCTTACTCATCTTATTGTTCTCTTTTTACAAACAGTATTTTCTATTATCTCTGTTTTTCAAGTTAATTACCAAAGCTAAACTGTATTCAACTTATCGAGATAACCCAATCAAAAACACAGTGTTTCAAAGAAGACTGTTATGGAGAAAACAATGTCAAACAATCAAGTATTAGAAGCGTGTAAGCAAGGCATTAACGCATGGCAAAAAGCATTCAACAACCAAGACGCGAAAGGTTGTGCAGACCAATATACAGAGAACTGCGTAATGGAAGCTCGTCCATTTGGTACTTTTGAAGGTCGTGAAGCGATTCAAGCATTCTGGCAAGGTATCATAGACCAAGGCTTCAAAGACGTTGATTACACTGACGTGAAATGGGAAGAGCACCCAGACGGCGGTTACATTCTTACCGCGAGTTGGACAATGAACAAAGCGTTTGGCGTTGTACATCATGAACACTGGGCACTTGAAGCCGATGGCTGCGCTCGCTTAGTCAGCGACAACTTCGAAGTTCAAGGCGAACGCTAGAGCTGTAATTAACAGCTAGAAGCTCAAAAATAGAAACAGAAAACAAAAAGCCAGCAATCCAAATGGACTGCTGGCTTTATAATGTTCACTCTTGTCGCCCTTTCACTTGGTTTGAAGGTGATTGAGTGACTCTACACAATCACTCAACACGCTCATCATTTCAAATCAAAGTGTCTGGTAAGACAGAACAAATACAAGTCAAAGTTACAGTGCTGCTTTCTTCGCTTCTGTAATCCAACCATCGAACGTGCTTTGGTTCGCTTTGATCCAACCGTTTACGTGCGCTTCGATATCCGCAGAGCTGTTCTTACCTTTACTCATCATCATGTTCTGAGCACTTACATCATTGATGTTAAGTTTGATGATTTCGAAAAGCTTCGCTGCTGATGGGTTGTTCTTCGCAAACTCTTTATTAGCGATGATGCGCATTGAGTTCATTTCGAAGCCGTAGTTTTTACCGTTAGATAACGTCGTATCCACGTTCGAACGTTCGCCAGGAAGTGCTGAGAAAGGTACTTCTAACCAAACCACATCTTCGTTAGGCACCAGTACGCCACTTACCCAGTAAGGTGTCCATGTGTAGTAAAGGATTGATTCACCCTTTTGGTAACGAGAAATCGTGTCTGCGATGATTGCAGCGTAGTTACCTTGGTTGTGAGTCACCGTATCGTCCAGTTTGAACGCTGAAAGTTGATGTTCAATCACCATCTCACAACCCCAACCTGGGTTACAGCCTGTTAGATCTGCTTTACCATCACCGTCCGCATCAAACAGCTTCGCGATTTTTGGATCGGTTAATTGACCAATGTTAGTGATGTTGTACTTTTCAGCCGTTTTCTTATCAATTAGGTAACCTTGAGCAGCGCCGCTTACATATTGGCCTTCACGGTAGAATTTCTCATCACCACCAGCCATTGTGTATTTGTCAGCATGAAGCGGGAACCAACCTACTGTTAGGAACGTTGCATCACCCTTTGCAATTGAAGTGTAACCTACGTTGTAATCCACTTCTTGAGTTGATTTCACGTCATAACCCAGTTCTTCTAGAGCACGGTTAACGATCAATGTTTGGAACGTCTCTTCCGCTACAGACGATTGAACAGGCTGAACTGATACGCCCTCACCCGGTAGGCTTGCTGCCCACACGTTAGTCGATACCGCTAATGTAGAAACGATGCTTACTGCGAGTTTACTCTTCCATGAATTATTCATTAGTGTTTTTCCTTAATTGAAGTTCTGATTTGTTACCGCGATTAAGTACATTCAGTACAAGGGAAACAGGTCCCATGCGATACCAGCGTAATTTTGTATTACCAGCGTTGACACCCAGTACTTGGGTGATGCGGTCTAATAAAATGGCTAAGATAACGATACCTAAGCCACCAACAGCGGCCAGTCCCATATCTAAACGGCCAATACCTCTCAGTACCATTTGACCTAAACCGCCTACCGCAATCATTGATGCGATAACCACCATAGATAGCGACAACATCAGTGTTTGGTTCACGCCCGCCATGATAGTTGGCAATGCAAGTGGCAGTTGAATTCGGTAAAGCATCTGCTTTTTGCTTGCACCGAATGAGTGACCCGCTTCGATCAATTCTTCCGGTACTTGCTGAATACCCAAGATGGTCAAACGCACAACAGGAGGAAGTGCGAATATGATGGTCACTACTACACCCGGAACGTTACCGATACCAAACAACATTACGATCGGTACTAAATAAACGAAGGCTGGTGTGGTTTGCATAGCATCCAAAATTGGGCGCACGAATTTGGCTGCCGTGTTACTTCGGGCGAGCCATATACCCATGGGTAAGCCAATCAATAGACAAAAGAATACGGATGTCATGACCAGTGACAGTGTGGTCATTGCTTCAGACCAAGCACCAATCAGGCCAATGAAAGTCAAAGATACGGCCGTTGCAACGCCAAGCTTCAAGTTTGAAAACTGCCATGCGACTAAAAACAGAATGATCAACATGAATGGGGCTGGCGTAGACACCAACGACGTTTCAAATGAACTTAGAATAAAATCGATAGGCACACGGATCGCTTGAAATAATGGGCGTCCGTGCTCAACTAACCAATTCAGTCCAGACTCTACCCAAGTGTCGACAGGCAAAACTGCCTCTGCAAAAGGGTTCAGTGGATCAAAAGGTGTCGCTTCAACTGTTTCGCTGCTTAACCAATCTGCTGATGGTGAGGTATCAGCTGCTTGACCCCAAGGATCACTTGCAGGTTGAGCTGCAGGAGCCGATTGAGACCATGGGGCATTATTTGTTTGTTCAGACGACATGATCTACCCCTTATCCAATGTTTGTAACAGTCGTGACTTAGTTACCACGCCAAAGTAATTACCTTGCTCATCCACAACAGGCACTGAGTAAGGCACACCACCAACTAGGCCAAGCACATCATTGATTGGTAAATCAGGGTTCAGCGTTAATCCATCATCGAGCTGCGCGCTGACGAGTGATTTGTTCTCTTTGTGAGCTTTACGAAGCGAGTCAATAGAGACAATGCCGGAGTAACGGCTGCTCTTCTCAACTACGATGCCGTATTCGCGGTCGTTATCCATTAAAATTTGCAGAGCGGACGCCGGGCCATCGTGTTCTGATTTTTTAAATACCGCGGCTGGCTTCTTACGCGCAATGTCTTTCACAGTAAGCACGCTTGCCACGTTCACACCGCGGAAGAAAGCTTCGACATAATCGTTGGCTGGGTTATTAAGAATATCGTCTGGAGTACCTACTTGAACCACTTCGCCATTTTGCATAATCGCAATTCGGTCACCGATACGCATCGCTTCATCCAAATCATGCGAGATAAAAACAATGGTTCGTTTATCGTCATTTTGAAGGCGAATAAGCTCATCTTGCATTTCTGTACGAATCAAAGGATCGAGCGCCGAGAACGCTTCATCCATCAACAAGATATCTGGGTCACATGCTAGTGCACGAGCCAAACCAACACGCTGCTTCATACCACCAGATAGTTCATCTGGGTAAGATTCTGAATATGCGCCAAGGCCAACACGTTCAAGTGCTTCAAGTGCTGACTGCTTTCGTTGCTCAACTTCAACACCCGCAAGCTCTAGACCAAATGCGGCATTCTCGATGACCGTCATATGCGGCATCAAAGCGAAATTTTGGAAAACCATCGAGATGTTGTTGCGGCGAACTTCGCGGAGTTCATCTTCTGAGATGTGGGCAATGTCTTTGCCTCGAAGAAGCACATTGCCTTTGGTTGGTTCGATCAAGCGGTTAAGAAGGCGTACTAGGGTTGATTTGCCAGATCCTGACAGTCCCATTATGACGAAAATCTCGCCTTCTTGGATACTAAGAGAAACATCGTTAACGCCGATCGTTAGCCCTGTTTCTTCGAAAACTTTATCTTTATTTGCGCCTTCATTAATCATTGTAAAAGCACGGTCGGTGTCTTCACCAAACACCTTGTACAGTCCCTTAACTTCCAGTATGGGATCCATGTAATCTAATCCTTTCTCAGTTATTTAAACTTAAATTGGTTATTTAAACCCGAAAAACAATTAGCACTCTAAGTAATTGACACGTGTAAATCAAGGTTCTTCGCTCGGTAAAACAAGGCAACAGACTGAAACCAGACCAGCAACAACAAGACCAAAAAATAAGCAAAAACAAAGCAAGCTACTGATAATAAAAGGGATAAATTAGATAAGCGTACGGCCAATATTATGTATTACGTAGTCGTAGATTATTGAATATTAATTTTACATTAGAGTAATTAATAGGCTGAATGAACCAACAAAAGCCATAATTAGTTCGTGCACAAACAATTCGAATACGAACTATTTATTAAGCTTTCATGATGTTTCCGAGGCGAAAGTTCGCTCGATAAAAAATATAAGATCAACTCTCAATCTCTACCTAAAAACCAAAGGTCAACCGGCTAAAGTCAGCGAGTTGAAATCAACCTTTTCAACCAAGAATTTTAATACGTCACACCAACTGTGATACTTGCTGCAAACTGTCAATTGGTGATTATCTAAGCTGAACTTCAACTTGTAGAGTGCTCATTGCTGAGCCATTCTTTATAAAAGAAATAAGCATTTTCCCGTGACGAAATAGAGAAAAAGACAAGGAATTCGAATGATAAAAATGTTGGTGTGTGACTTTGACGGTACGCTTGATGGAGGCTCATCTCACGGTGTTAACCAGCTATTTGATTACCTCACAGAACAACCTGATATTCGCTTTATCATCGCGACAGGAAGAACATTACCTTCGATTCGAATGGGTTTAGAATCGGATAACTACCCGAAGCCACACAGTATTATTAGCGATGTGGGCACCAAAATTCATCATGTTCATTCCCAAAAACCAGACCATGTTTGGCATAACCAACTGGAAGCTTCTTGGAACAAATCAAGGGTAGAGACGGCTCTCGCCCCCCTTGATTTTATGGGTGAGCGGATAGAGAACCATCAAGGCGATTACAAGATCACTTTTGAAGGAAAGCTTTCAGAGCCTCAACACGAACTGATTGAATCTAGTTTGGAGATCCACGGATTAGATGTTCACCTTACTTACTCTCATGATTGGTACTTAGATATCACACCAAAAGGCGTTAACAAGGCGACTGCGATTCACCACCTACTCGAACAACACGATTTGAGCGTTGCAGAAGTGTGCGTCGCAGGTGACTCAGCTAACGACACCTCAATGCTCACCATTGAAGGCGTAAACTCGATACTGGTTGCTAACCATTACCCAGAGGTTGCTCACCTATCGGATAGAGACAACGTATACACGAGTAGAGCAACACATGCTGAGGGTGTCTTAGAAGGCCTTAAATACTGGCAAGGACGTGCAGCAGCGGGTAATTAGAAATAAGGACTGCTCCCTACTTGCTATCCTTATTTCCAACCGGGAAGCCAATGATCCTTGTCGGTGAGATCCCGCCAGTTGATGTCTTCCTCACGTTTGGTCATCACCGCTTCTATTAAACAACGAATGACCTCCCCTTCTTCAAACTCGACCTCTGTGACCATGAAGTGTTTTTCTTTCTTTATTGGGCTAACGGCCGTCCATTTACTGCGAAGTAGTTTCTTTGGATTGATTCGATTCATGAGCTTATTTCTCGCTTAGATGTCATTGATTATTATGGGATGTCTAGCCGACATTGAGTAATAGTCTTCATCGCAAGAAAAGGATCAAAAAAAGCCAGCGATTAGGCTGGCTTCATTCAGTTAGCTATTACTTGTTAAAGATTAGCCGTTTTTAGGTGGATCAAATGCCGTGAGTTCTAATACTGGACCTGTGTATTTTTCAATCTTCACAAGCGCAGAGTTTGCAGCACAGCCATTCGCCAAACGAGAAGTCGGGATATCTAACGTAAGCACGTTACAGCCACCGTTTTTACATAGGCCTGTCTCTTTATCTAAATCAGGCCAACCGCCTTCATGGATACATACAGAGCCTTGTTTGATGCCGTCCGTCACTAATGCACCCACCAATACTTGTCCACGACCATTATGTGCACGAACCAAGTCACCCGTTTTAATGCCTCGAGCTTTCGCATCTTCAGGGTGAATTGAAATCGGCTCACGGTCTGCAATCGCATACTCTTCGCGGATCTTCGCGTAGTTGAACTGGCTATGCAGACGGTGCGCGGCGTGCGCTGTCATCAGTTGCAGTTCGCCATCTTTAGCGTTGCCTGTGTACTCTGTTGGTTCTAACCAAGTTGGGTGTGCAGGGCAATCATCTAGTTGGTAACCTTCAATGGTTCTTGAGAATATCTCGAACTTGCCACTTGGTGTACCTAGTGGGTTCATGATTGGGTTCTCACGAAAATCAGCGTAACGAACAAACTGTGCGTTCTTCTCGTTCCACTTCATCTCGATCAACTGATTATCTTCCCAGAACTTGCTGAAGTTAGGCATTACGATACGCTGACCACGACCACCTTGCTGTGCGGTTTTGTAGAAACCATACAGCCATTCCATCTCGGTCTTGCCTTCGGTGTACACATCACGACCACCCGGAGCAAGTAACTCAGACATGTCCGCAAATACATCGAAATCGTTACGAGCTTCACCTTGTGGCTCAACCACTTTCTTCATTGGCACTAAGTGTTGGTTACTGTAGTCACCCGTCATCGTCATATCATTACGTTCAAACGATGTAGTAATTGGCAGAACAATATCCGCGTGCTTAGCTGCTGCTGTCCAGTAAGGTTCTGAGATAACAATCAGCTCAGGCTTTTGCCAAGCTTTGATCAAGCGGTTGGTATCTTGGTGGTGAGTAAAGTTCGCACCGCCTGCCCACCAGATCATTTTGATCTCTGGGAACGTTAGGTTGTGACCATTGTGATGGTAGCTTGAACCCGGGTTTTCTAGCGCTTCAACAATACGCGCTACAGGGAATGCGTTCACAGATCCTGAAACAGCCCAATCGTTACCCGCCGAAGAACCACCGCCAAGTGACGCTGAAATCGCAGGAAGTACGCCTGCATCACGAGCAGGGTTACCACCGTTTGAGTAGTGGTAAGAAAGACCGAAACCACCACCAGGCAAGCCAACTTGACCTAGCATTGTCGCTAGCGTAACCAACATCCAGTGACGTTGTTCACCGTATTGTTGACGCTGCATACCCCAGCCAGACATCAGCATAGTACGGTTCTTACTGAAGATATCCGCAAGTAGCTCAAGCTGCTTCACTGGCACACCACAGATCTCAGACGCCCACTCAGCAGATTTTTCTACGCCGTCTTCCTTACCCATCAAGTAAGCTTCGAATACGTCGTAACCTGTTGTGTATTTACCCAAGAATTCTTTATCGTGCTTGCCCTGTTTCACTAACGTGTGTGCGATACCCATCATCATGGCTACGTCAGTCATTGGGTGAGGAGCAATCCACTCTGCGTTGTCACCAAAAAACTCGATAGTCTCAGAGCGCATTGGGTCAATCGCAATCACTGTCTTGCCCGACTTCTTCAACTGGTGGAAGAACTCAAGACCTGCACAGTCGGTTGAGCTCCAAGCGATCTTCAAGGTGTTAATTGGGTTTAGGCCCCAAAGTACCACCACATCACTGTGCTCAAGGATAACTGGGTAAGTCGTCTGCTGTTCATACACCTCAATCGAACCCACAACGTGCGGCATGATAACTTGCGCAGCACCTGTTGAGTAATCACCTAAGTGACCAGAGTAACCACCAGCCATGCTCATGTAACGTTGTAGAAGCGTTTGCGCTTTGTGCAGAACACCACTTGAACGCCAGCCATAAGAGCCTGCGAATACAGATTCCGCACCGTGCTCTTGACGAATACGTGAGTGTTGTTGGTGAATCAATTTGTACACTTCATCCCAAGAGATACGAACAAATTCATCACTACCACGTACACCTTCAGGTGCAGATGGGTTAGCCAAGTAGCCTTTACGAACCATAGGGTACTTAACACGCGCTTTGGTGTGTACTTGATCAGGGCCTGTGGTCTGCAGGCTATTTGGAACCGTTTGTGCCAGTGCATTCGTCGTCGACACTAACTTGCCATCTTTCACTTCACACAGCATTGGTCCCATACGACCTGATGTTAGAACACCAGAACCACGTTTGTCCGAAGCAATTGCGCTCATCGGCGTCAAAGATGTGAATGCCAACGCACCAGCTGTAATACCTGTGCCTTTCATAAATCCACGACGTGTCATATTAGTCATAATTTTATCCTTCTAATTCTCTTTAGTGACCAACAACGTCTTTCGCGTGGTTTTGGAAGTACTTAGTCAGCAGCTCAAGGTTTTGCTCAGAAATGTCTGTACGGTCGCCCATACTTTTCGCAACAGGCCCCCAAGCATTCACAGTGAAGTGGTTTGAAGGAATTTTCGCGTGACACGTTGCACAGTAAACGTTGTCCAACTCTTCTGCGTAAGACCAGATTGGGTCTAGTTTATCGACAACTGGAGAAGTGATATCACCCGTTAGCGCAACTGAACGCCACTCGTTACCATAAGCATCTGCTTTATAGTCACCAGTAGTCAGTGCTTCTTGACCTTTGTCTGTCAATGTCGCAACGATTGCACGTTGGCCTTCACCGAAGTAAAGCACTTGCTCTGCACCTTTCATTTGGAATGCATTCAAAGTCACAGTACGGTTGTCGCCTTCAGCCTTAACCACTTGCAGTTCTGCTGTTGGGTTTACACTGCCGAAGTCACCCATTGCGATATCGGTTACTGGGTAAACCACTTTCGCATCTGCTGGCGTGTTTTTCGTAAATGCGATCAGGGTATCGAACGCTTTGCTATCTAGCTGAGCTTCAGGAGCAAAATGTGCAACGCCTTTGTGACAATCGATACACGTTTGGTTATTTTCACGACCATAAGCATGCATTTTTGCTGCATCACGAGATTGCTCGAACTCTTCCATTGCATCGAATTCGTGACAAGAGCGACAAGTCGCTGAGTCATTCTCGCGGAATTGAGCCCAAACTGTCTCAGCCATCTCTTCACGGTGTGCTTCATATTTCTCAGGCGTGTCTATCTTACCTGAAATAAATTCGTGGTAGATGTCTTTGGACGCTCTTACTTTGGTGATCACGTAGTCAATCGGATCAGTTGGAATGTGGCAATCGGCACATTCAGCTCGAATGCCTTTTGCGTTACTGAAGTGTACAGAACCTTGGTATTCTTTGTGGGGTGCTTCCATTGTGTGGCAAGAAACACAAAACTCAGTGCTCGATGTATAGTGCATAACGGCTGCAGTTCCCCCTAAGGTTAACCAGCCAATACCTATACCAACCGCCGCTATTAGTGCGATATAACGTTTTTTTATTGTCATAATTCTTAATCATCTTCAACAATTGGTTACAATTAAGATCAGAATAGTACTTTAGGGGTAGATCAGTTTGATTTGGATCATAAATCGCATTCTGAGGAACAAAAATTGAACCTTTATGAGAACCCAAGGTCACTTCACGAAATTATTCCCCACCAGATACAATCACCCACCAAATAAGAGGCAGCGGTTAAATATTCATTATTGATTAATCCAACATCAACGAGACAAAACGGCTTTCTAAGTCAAAGAAGTAAATTGTAAATCTATTACAATATTGGCTATCTATTTTTCATAAACTCCTCACTCAATGAACCAAACAGAATTCCAACAAAAAATGGCGAGTTTCACCTCGATTGAACAAGCGCTTGATTACTTCGAAATTGGGTTTGATAGCAAGTTCATCAACCAAAATAGAGTCGAGCTTATGAAACGCTTTAATGGTTATCTGATCCTGTCAAAACCCGATGATTGGTTCTCAGGAAGAAGAGCGCTGAAAAACGCTTATTGTAAGGTTCAACGCAGCAAGTTAGATCGCCACACACGTTCAGCCTGTCGTGGGTGTACAACTTGTCAGCGTCGATAGATAGGAAGTACTGCTCAAAGTAGAGAACTAAAAAGTAGATAGTTGAAATAACATCTCATTACGATTTAGTTAGTGGTTTGCTCGAAAAAAAGTGTGCTAGTCTTACGGCAACTCAACTACGAGATAAAAACTACAATGAAAATTTTCAGCAATTTCGAAAGCGGCAACATTCACGTCGTTTCTGCAGATTCACCACAAAACATTCAACTGACGATCCCAGCAGACTACCAAACTGAAATCTCTCAGTGGTTTCACTTCCGCTTAGAAAGTGAAGCTCAACAATCTCACCACTTTGAAATCGGTCAATTGGCAACATCTGCCTACCCTGAAGGCTGGAAAGATTACGATGTAGTTGCATCGTATGACCGTGAAGAGTGGTTCCGTATCCCATCTCAGTTCGATGGCGATACATTAAGCTTCGATATCATCCCTGAACACGATTCAATGTACTTCGCGTACTTCGCGCCGTACTCATACGATCGTCACCAAGATCTTCTGCACAATGCTCAAACGCACCCTGCTTGTAAGCTTGAAACTCTAGGTCAGACGCTAGACAACAACGACATCACTTTGCTAACCATCGGCGAGCCAAGTGAAGAGAAGAAAAACATCTGGGTTATTGGTCGCCAACACCCTGGCGAGACGATGGCTGAATGGCTGATCGAAGGCCTGCTACAACGCCTACTTGATGAAACAGATACGGTTGGTCGCTCTCTTCTAGACAGCGTTGTGTTCAGAGTTGTACCAAACATGAATCCAGATGGCAGCATCCGCGGTCACCTGCGTACTAACGCGATTGGCGTAAACCTGAACCGCGAATGGCAATCACCTTCTATGGAACGCAGCCCAGAGGTATTCCTTGTTCGCGAGCGTATGCTGGAAACGGGCGTTGACCTGTGTCTAGATATTCACGGCGACGAAGCGATTCCATATAACTTTGTAGCAGGTAGCGAAGGCACACCTTCTTACAACGAGCGCATCGCGAAGCTAGAGAGCCACTTCAAGCAAGCACTGCTCACTATCACGCCAGAGTTCCAAGATGAATTTGGTTACGATAAAGACGAACCAGGCAAAGCAAACATGACAGTTGGCACAAACTGGATTGGTGAGCAATTCAAGTGTTTGACTTACACCGTCGAGATGCCATTTAAAGATCACATCAGTCACGCTGACGAACTTTACGGCTGGTCTCCAGAACGAAGTGTCGCGTTTGGTCACGATATGCTAGCCGCAGTTTGGGCTACAGTAGACGAGCTATAAGGCGAACTAAGCTCATTAGCTTTACCTGTATCGCCTTTGGTTTATAAGAATCTGGGCTATAGATAGAACAAAGCCCAGCACTTGTGAAAGTGCTGGGCTTTTTAATATCGGCTTGGATGAGTGAATCTAACTTTAAAAGCTTTCTATGCCACTCTGAGGCTAGCAAAAAACACTGGGTATCTTTGCCTAATGTGGCGTTGTTCAGACACCATATCTTTGAAGCTCGGACCTTGTGATAACTGAACGATCACTTCGTCACCTTCTTGTCGCAATACAGCACCGCTAATATCGATACTGTTGTTGTCATGCAACCTCAAGGTGCCGGCCATTAAAAAGCCACGATAAACCGGAATGATGTTACGCATCATCAGGCGTACACCCTTTTCAGAAACTTCGCTGACATGAAAAAGCTCATCCTTAATTCGCATCACCGGACGAGCCTTTTGAGGGTACTTTAAGCGGTAATATTTGCGTTTCTGGGTGAATGAATCTTCACGCATTGGTGACTCCCTGTCTCTGTTATTTCGGTCAAGCAATAGGCTGTAGCTTCAATTGGTCTCAAATAAACACATTCACCAAATTGATAGCTAATAATTATATCGACTTCCCGAGCTAATGCTTTAGAGATTTATACAGAGAAACACTGATTGCTTAGCATTCAGTAAAAAATGAGAACTGAATCGGAAATGAAAACTAAGATGGAAACGAGAACTAAGCCGGAAATGAACTGAACCAATAGCTAAAAACCCAATTCTTCGCATCGCACCCTAAAGCTGAAACAATGCCAACTGAATGCTGAAGCCCACGAATAGAATCCCACACACAATGTTCATCATTTGCGAGGTGCGCTTTTGAACTAACAAGCGCTTAAAGGTATCCGCCATTAAGATCACAACTAAGAACCACATCGACACCACTGACGCTTGAATTGCACCAAGTATCAAACTGTCTGTCACAATCGCATCTGTTGAAACAAATTGAGGGAATATAGAAAGATAAAACAGGACAATTTTAGGATTCAGTAGATTAGTGAGAAGCCCTTTGAAAAATTGCTTATAAAGCTTACTTCCCGATGCACTGACCACAGAGAGCACGCCCTCTTGAGCGCGCAGCGCCGCACGAAAATGGTTATACCCAAGCCAGACAAGATACAAAACCCCAGCCCACTTTAGCCCTTCAAAGGCCATGGGAGTGTTCGACAGTAATAAGCTTATGCCGTTAGCCGAGATAAAGGCATGAAAAAAGAAACCACATGACACGCCCAACACGTTCACAAATGCGAACAGCTTCCTTTGAGTTAAGGCTGTGCTTAATACCAACAGCGCATTTGGGCCCGGGATAATGGCAATAAAAAACACGATCACGATAAACAGCCAGATACTGTCCCAACTCATTTCGATCTCATTTCATGAACATTTTTAGGGCGGACATTGTACGTCCATTCAGTGCCATTACAATATGATAAACGCTTAATTATCGCGTATAGCTAACAGACATAATTCGCGCGTATAATGAATGTGTTTATCGTCTAACATACAAAACTGATTCTCTAACATTTGTAGCCCTGATAGACTCCACCTCCTTTTTGATACTTGGTTCATTTATGTCATTTGATAGCCTAACCCTTAACGCAAAAACCGTCTCCGCGCTCTCATCTCAATTCAATAAGCCGACAGAGATACAGCAAGCGGTAATTCCTACCATTATTGCGGGGAAAGACGTACTCGCATTGGCTCAAACGGGCAGCGGTAAAACATTGGCGTTCGGCTTACCTTTACTGAATAACATCAACCAAGATGTGAATGAACTGCAAGCACTGATCATTGTTCCAACCCGTGAACTTGCATCTCAAGTGACCAAATCTTTAGAACCGATCGCGACAACGCTCAATATCAAATGGGTAACGCTAACGGGCGGCGTAAATACTGATGATCAACAGCAACAATTATCGACTAAACCACAATTAGCCATCGCCACACCGGGCCGCCTACTTGCTTTAATCAAAAGTGATGAACTGGATATAGCTCGGTGTTCATCATTGGTTCTTGATGAAGCCGACCGCCTGATCGACATGGGATTTTGGCCAGATATTCAAGCGATTACTTCAGCACTACCGAGCAAACGTCAGTCACTGTTGTTCTCTGCGACACTTCCGCCCGAATTAGTAGGTCAGGCTGAAGAGCTTCTTTCAAATCCAGTTAAGGTCACGACACATCAAGAAAACAGCGTGGTCGCGGCTATTGAAGAAACCCTGTATTTAGTGAACAAAGGCAGTAAAGCTCAAGCGCTCATCGCACTACTCAATCAACACACATGGCCGCAAGTATTGGTATTTATTGGCGCAAAAGACAATGCCGATGCATTAACCAAACGATTGAATAAAGCCAAAATCAGTGTGAGTGCGTTACATGGAAATAAGAGCCAAGAAGAACGAGAGCAAGCATTAGAAAGTTTCAAAAATGGCGAGACTCGTGTGCTTATCGCGACAGACGTGATGGCTAGAGGCATTCATATTGATCAATTACCTGTCGTAATTAACTTCGAATTACCTTCTCACTCAGCAACTTACGTACACCGCGTTGGTCGTACAGCAAGAGCAGGAAGTACTGGCTGCGCGGTCTCTCTGGTTAGCCACAGCGAAACTGACTACCTCAATGCGATTCGCACCTTGACCAATAAGCCGTTAGTGCTGCAACCATTAGAGGGTTTCCCGGTTACCGACAAACCTGCATCTGAAACGACCGCTCGCAAGCGTCCACCTAAAGATAAAATGGCCAATCGAAGAACAGCTAAAAAGAAAAGCATTAAGCAATTTAAAAGCAAACCAAATAGCTCTAAGTAACCAGAAATAACTCTAAGTAACCAGAAATAGAATGGTCAGCTCAGTTTGTACTGGGCTTTTTTATATGCAACAAAATACAAATTCACACCCAAAAACTTCCCTAAAGTTGCCAACTTAAATGACACTTTTGTGAATTATGATGCCAACGTATTGATTCTTGGTTGCTCAAAAAAAATACTCTTAAATCACGTTGACGCCCCTATATCTAGCAACTAGATTTTTCTATTAGTGTCTACAACAGGAGGTCATTGAAATGAAACGTGCTAGCTCTACATATCGATTACAACTGATTAAGGAAGTGGCAACTCGCCGAGATCGTCAACGTTCCAATGACCCGATGGCAAACTACATACAAACCCTAATAGATAATAAAGATGATTGTGATACTTCGGTTGAACGCAACCAGAGGTTCAGTGGCAGTCATTTTGATGAGCACATAGGTGGTTGGGTAAGTGACCACTGGGGTAACAAGTAGGACAAAGAGAGTAATCCAACCAGCATAATCGCTGTAGAATTCGTCTCCGAATTAACCTATCATCTGCAACAATTCCCTATCCTAGAGTAAGCAGAAAGTGTCTGAGTTAAAAAGAGAAAAAGAAGTGATGGTTGCCTTCCAAGTGATACCTCGCGTTAAAGAAGGCAACAACTTCGAAGTGGTTGATAAAGCCATTGAAGTTGTGAAAGCTGCCGATGTGCCTTTCCAAGTCGGTGCGATGGAAACTACGATGAAAGGTGAACTCAACCAATTACTCGATATCGTTAAAAAAGCAGAACAAGCTTGCTACGATGCAGGGGCGGTAGAAGTGATCACAAACATTAAGATTCACAGTAAAACCACCGAGGCCGATGATACATTTTGCACGTACCATCGTGGTGTAACGAAAGCGAATCACATGTTTGTTTAATCACATTTTTGTTTCTGAAAACTGAGCTTTAAGAAAGGCTCTGAAGAACCAGTGGTGTTATTGGAAAGGCATGTCTGAGAGGTGAGAAAGGATTTCCATTCGTTCTTCTTCTGACATCGAATGCCAATCACGCGGAGTCTCTTCAGGGTCATCTTTTGCCCCGATCGGTTTTCGGTCAAGTGCTTTGACTGGCTCTTTTTTGATTTTTACGTTCTTTTTATTCATACCGACACCACTCCTTCAGGTACAAAGGTACCTACTTTAATATTACACCCCAACCATTATGTAAAGTAATAGTTACTTCGGAGTTAAATAAAATCTAAATACTTCCTCTTTAGCCAAAAAGATCTCTTTGGGGACTGGTATTTCCCTCTTCATCGACCTGCTTACCAATCAAGTTTTTTTGATTCATTATTTTTCTTCTATAGCGCTGACGACACAGCTTTATCACGTGCAATTGTTCTGACGGTGTCATCGACATCCAATTAAAGCGCTCTTCTCTCTTGCGCATACAACCGTTGCAATAGCCTTTGTCATCGCTTGAACAAACCCCAACGCAAGGGCTTGGAACTTGGAAAAACTCTAACTGCTCCACCATGCCTCCTTACACATTCAAAATTACGCTTACTCTCTCAAAAATAAGCGATTAATTTGTCGCCTGGCTCGTGAAATCCATACTAAACTATGACCTTATACTGACACATATAGTGTTTTGTAAACTATACTTTGAACCCATCAAGTTACACTTATCCGGTAACTTCGTTCTTTCCTTTGGAGCCTTATAATATGAAGTTTAGTTCAAAAAAATTACTAGCAGTAGCCGCTTTACCTATGATGCTAGCAGCATGCACAACAACAGGTGACAACGCGATGCAAGTAACACCAACCGATCTACAGCACCATAATTGGGAACTTGCGCAAATTGATGGCAAGGACATTGTGAAAAGCGAAGACCAAGCAGCTCCTCGTCTAGAGATCGGCGAAAAGATGACTGCAAACGGCATGGCTGGTTGTAACAACTTCTTCGGTCAAGGCGAGCTGAAAGACGGTCAATTCCGTATCAAGCAAATGGGCATGACAATGAAAATGTGTCACGGCTCTGCGATGGAAATCGAACAATCGGTTTCTGCTACTCTAAGCGAGTGGAGCGACGTAACGCTAACAAACGATACGCTAGTACTGAAAAACGATGTACACACGCTAACGTACACAATTCGTGACTGGGTAAACTAATCCGTCATCGAAACCAAATACTGATTAAAGGAGCCTGATGGCTCCTTTTTTATTGTCAGCTTGCCCTCACTACTTCTTCAAAATTGACGCTCATCGCCGACTTTTCGTACCAACCTCCAATAAACCTCAAAAATCTCTCATTTAGATGCAATAAATTCAACGGTTCAGCGGTCTGTTGCTAGGATGGCAAAAGCCTAGAGTCTGTCGAGTTTTCGAGATGATTACGTATCGAACAAAACTCGACCGCGAACTCCCTGCTTATTCTCAAGTAATTGATTGAATTTACTGTTGAATTAGAATTTATTTCAGAAACAGATAGAATAACTATTAGGGCATGTTGATCTTTCGTTAACCACGAAGGGTCAATACGCACTAGGGAGTTCGAAAATACAATGCTCTTGCCCGTTCACTACCAAATGGAAAAGTTTATGAACAAGATAGTAAGTACGTTAGGAATCATGGCAACCGTTGCATACAGCGCAACCATTTATGCTGATGAAGCAACATCCACCGACAGCTGGAACCAAATAGAACAGCAGGCAGAGGGAGAAACTGTCTACTTTCACGCTTGGGGCGGAAGCCAAGAGATCAATCGTTACCTACAGTGGGCAGGCAAGAAATTACAAAGTGACTACGGTGTCACGTTAAAGCATGTGAAAGTGACCGATATTGCGGAAACCACCACTCGACTGCTTGCTGAAAAAGCAGCAGGAAAGAACAGTGAAGGCAGCGTCGATATCGTCTGGATTAATGGCGAGAACTTCCGCTCGATGAAAGACAACGCGCTATTGTTTGGGCCATTTACAGAGTCACTTCCAAATTGGCAGTATGTCGATAAGTCTCTGCCGATTGATGTTGATTTCTCAGAGCCGACAGAAGGCTTGGAAGCACCGTGGGGCGTGGGACAACTTGTGTTCATTCACGATCAAGAGACACTACACAACCCGCCACAATCGTTTTCAGAGATGTTGAGCTACGCTCAAGCTTTCCCAAATCGCTTAAGCTACCCTCGCCCACCAGAATTTCATGGCACGAGCTTCATTAAGTCTCTATTGATTGAACTAACAAACAATAACCCTGCACTGGCTCAGCCGGTTTCAGAAGACAACTTCCAAGAAGTGACGGCACCACTGTGGGCTTACTTAGATAAATTCCATAAAGTGGCTTGGCGCGGTGGCAAACAATTCCCAGCAGGCACATCGGAAAGCATCCAACTTCTGGATGACGGACAGATCGATCTCGCGATTACGTTTAATCCAAACTCTGTTTATTCAGCACAAGCCAGTGGTCGCTTAGCCGAAACCACTAAGGCTTATGCTCTAGAAAGCGGCGCTCTATCTAACATTCACTTCCTGGCGATTCCTTGGAATGCCAATGCAACCGCAGGTGCTCAAGTGACCATTAACTTCTTATTGAGCCCGGAAGCACAGTCTCGCAAGGGTGACCTCAATGTTTGGGGCGATCCTTCGGTTCTGAGCAGCAAATACCTGACTGGCAGCGCTAAAAACACCCAGCAATTTAAATCGGTTGATGAACCACACCCTAGCTGGCAAAACGCGCTCGAGAAAGAGTGGCTTAAGCGATACGGTAACTAGTCTTCATGCTACGCGCTCTATATTTTGTTGTTATAGCTGTATGCATTATCCCGACCATTCCTGGGGTAGCGGGAGTCGTGGCTTCGTCACTGAGTTTCATCCCGCCCCTTGGTTTAGAGGAGCCGACACTCAACGGTTTTAGCCAAGTCTTTCAATGGGAAGGGGCTTGGCACTCTATTGGCTTAAGCCTAGGTTCAGCAATTGCAAGCAGCTATATAGCCTGCTTCCTGACCTTTTGTATTCTTCAAGCCTCTTGGGGAAACAAGTTTTGGAGAAAGATTGAGTTTACGCTATCGCCAATGCTTGCCATTCCACATGTAGCTTTCGCTATCGGCTTTGCTTTTCTGTTTAGTCCAACGGGGCTTGGCGCAAGAGCGGTACATCACTTGCTCGGCGAATCGGCTACCAGCTCTGAATTGGCGTTATTGGTGAAAGACCCATACGCGTTCGGCTTAATTATTATGCTCGCACTCAAAGAAGTCCCCTTCTTATTGCTGATGAGCATTTCGATACTTCAGCAAATTGATGTAGAGCGTATCACCAAGGTCAGTGCATCGCTCGGTTACAGCCGCGCTCAGATCTGGTGGAAATGTATTTTCCCACAATGGTTTACCAAGCTTCGTTTCCCAATGCTGGCGGTACTCGCTTACAGTGTCTCGGTTGTCGATATTGCTTTGATCATAGGCCCAACCAACCCGCCGACCTTTGCCGTTTTGGTATGGCAATGGTTCAACGATCCGGATCTTAACCTACTTCCGCGAGCTGCTGCTGGTGCCATCGTTTTGTTTGGTTTAGCTTCGTTGATCATCGCCTTGGCGCGTTTAGTTGAATGGGCGGTTCTTAAGTACTTTCGAACTTGGCAGTATTCCGGAAGAACAGGGGCAAACCTTCCGGGGAAAACGGTATTCACTGTCCTTGCTAGCCTTTCACTGCTGATCATTCCTTTAATGGTAATTTGGAGCGTTGCTCAGCGTTGGCGCTTCCCTAATTTACTGCCGAGCCGCTACAGCATGCGCTTCTGGGAGTTCGAGTGGGATGCCATCATGAGTACTGTGGGTCAAAGCTTATGGATTGGTCTGATTGCCGCTTCAGTCGCTTTGTTGCTTGCGCTGGTGGCTCACGAATACAGAATCAAATACAAGTGGCAAGTTCCGGGCTTCATTATCGCTATTCCAATGCTAATACCACAGCTTTCAGTGTTGTTTGGTATGCAAGTCACGACCCTCTACATCGGCAGTAGTGCCTATGAGTTCTGGGTGATTTGGGCGCATGTTTTCTTTGCTTTCCCGTTCGTGTATCTGTCTTTGGATGGCCCGTGGAAAAGCTTCAATGATGGGTTGATTAAAGCCTCGCTGAGCCTAGGTAAATCGCCATTTCAGAGTTGGTATTCGATCAAACTACCAATCTTGCTTCCTGCGATTGCCTTTGCTTGGGCGGTCGGGATCAGCGTGAGTTTGGCCCAATACCTTCCAACATTAATGCTCGGCGCGGGCCGTATTAGCACGATCACCACAGAAGCCGTTGCACTTACCAGTGGTTTCGACCGCAGGGTGACAGCAATCTATGCCATTTGGCAGGCCCTATTGCCTCTGTTCTTTTTCTCTTTAGCGATATTAGTCAGCCGACTTCAACTCAGATATCGCCGTCTTACTTTTAAAGGTTTCCTAAGTAATGAGTCTGTACCTCAACGACCTCGCCATCCGTAAAACCGATGGAGATTCGCTGTTCTCAGCGCTAAACGTCACATTAGAATCTGGCCAAATACTGGCTTTGATGGGGCCGAGTGGCTGCGGAAAGTCGACCTTACTGGATGCGATTGCTGGTCACTTAAGTGAAGAGTTTTCGTACTCTGGCACCGTTGTGTTGAACAATATTCAGCTCGACGAGCTTCCATCACATCAGCGTGAAGTCGGTATTTTGTTTCAAGATGACTTGTTGTTTCCGCACCTCAAAGTATGGGAAAACTTGGCCTTTTCGTTACCGAACTCTGTTAAAGGTTCCGCTCGCCAAAAACAAGCAATGGCTGCACTAAAAGACATAGAGCTAACTCACTTAGCTGAATCTTTCCCGGATCAAATATCCGGCGGTCAACGCGCAAGAATAAGCTTGACTCGTATGTTGTTAGCCAAGCCTAAACTCGCCCTGCTTGACGAACCGTTCAGTAAGTTAGACCAAGAGCTCAGAGCACAATTTCGCGATTGGGTCTTCGAACAGCTGACCAAAGCGAATATCCCTACATTAATGGTCACGCACGACGAAGCCGATGTACCTCAAGGGGCAGAAGTACTGTCTTGGCCATGGAGAAGTAACCATGCTGGATAAGTACTCCATTAAGGTCATTAAGTGGCCATTAAATCAGTCTGCTAAGTTACTAAACCAATTGGGTATCACGGCCAATCAAACCACGTTATTCGGATTTCTGATTGGGTGTTTAGCGTTTCCAGCGTTGGCATTTCAACAATATGAGTGGGCGTTAGGCTTCATTGTGTTTAATAGAGTATGTGATGGGCTTGATGGAGCCTTGGCTCGAATCCAAGGCATTAGTGATGCGGGCGGTTTCCTCGATATCAGCCTAGATTTCCTATTCTACTCGCTGATCCCTTTTGGATTTGTCATTGCCAACCCAGAACACAACGCCATTGCCGGTGCATTTTTGATTTTCTCTTTTATCGGCACAGGCAGCAGCTTTTTAGCGTTTGCGGTTATGGCTGGTAAGCGAGGTATTGAAAACCCAGTCTATAAACATAAGTCTCTCTATTACATGTCGGGGTTAACCGAAGGTACAGAAACCATCGCGTGTTTCATTGCTTTCTGTATTTGGCCTCAACACTTTGCGGTTATCGCTTACACCTTTGGTGCAACTTGTTGGCTAACCACGTTCATGCGTATTTATTTTGGTTTTCAGACACTAAAAAACCAAGCTAGTTAATAAATGAGTTAGTTTCTTGCACCTATAAAAACGCCGCTCATTGTGAGCGGCGTTTTCTATATTAGTATGGATAATGCCCGCTAAATCATGACATCAAGCTTCAGCTGAAGCCGTGATTTTAAACCTCAATACCTTTAGGCTTGAATCAAGGTCGACATCGACAAACTCAGGCGGGTTGTCCAGACGCTCAATGAACTCAACGCTTGGTGCTTCTTCTGCCATCGTCTCAATCAGGAAGTTTGGTGATACTGCTGGTGAGTTCACACACGCAATCACTTCACCGCCTTCAGTTAGAAGTTCAGGCAAACGACGTAAGATTTTTTTGTAATCTTTGGTTAGAGCAAAGCTGCCTTTTTGGAACGAAGGTGGATCGATGATAACGAGCTCGTAAGGACCGCCCTTCTTGATTTTCCCCCACGACTTAAAGATATCGTAGCCAAGGAAGTTAACCGAGCGCATATCGTGTTCATTCAGACGGTGGTTATCGCGACCTTTGTTTAGCGAGCCACGTGACATGTCCACGTTCATGCATTGACGAGCGCCACCAGCGATAGCCGCGACAGAGAAACCACAAGTGTATGCAAACAGGTTAAGAACGTTCTTATCCTTGGCATTATCTTGTACCCACTGACGACCATTACGCATGTCTAGGAACAAACCGAAGTTCTGATTACGGCCAATGTCTAATTGGTACTTAAGGCCATGCTCAACCACAACCGGAGAGTCATTCAACTCACCCCATAGAACCTCTGAAGGCGCACCATCGGCATAACGGTGTTGCAGAACAATGCTTGTGCCCTGCTTTGATTGCCAGATATCTTTGTTGGTGAGTTCAACCAATCCAGCTTTAAGAGATGACAAGAATTCATCGTCGACTTCTTTAAACACGTTAACCAGTAGCTGTCCATCAACCCAGTCACATGTCAGTTGCTCTAGACCAGGCCAAAACTTACCGCGCCCGTGGAAAATACGGCGTAGTTCGTTTGGTACTTCATTAAGTTGCTGTTCAATATGACTAAAAAACAGAGGTAAAGCTGATGCTTCCATTATTTCACTCACTTAGTGTTTAGCTTTGGCCAAGTTAATGACCAAGGTTCAAGCCAACTGTCCAAACCGTTCGACACGGTTTCTTGATGCCACTTCTCACCCAAGGAGTTTAGGCTTCTTGGATCGCAGACATATTCGTAGGCTTGTGATTGATAGGCAAATCGAATCGCGAAGGCATGCAGATAACCTCTGTCAGCCTCACTCGATGGATTATAAATAGGGTCACCAACAATGGCTGAGCCGATCGACTTCATCGCGACACGGATCTGGTGAGTTCGCCCCGTATAGGGTTTGCATAACAGCAGACGCTCACCGGGTTCAGCCGTTGCTGATAAAAACTGAGTAATCGCAGGGTTCTCTTTGGATGTCAGAAGTTTCCAACTTGAGCGTCGTGAGCGCTCCATGTCTCCTGAGATCAAACCTTGCTTTTTCTTTGGCTTCTTAGAACCGATCGCAAGGTAGTATTTCTCTACTTCACGCTTTGCAAATAGCTGTGAAAGCTCGCTCGCCGCCGACGCATTTTTTGCCAGCAGCAGAATGCCCGAAGTCATTTTATCTAGTCGATGAACGAGATACAGCTTAGGCTCATTAATTGCCTTAGCAACTTCTTGAAGCAACATGGTATCGCCATCGTCTTTGTGGACGCTGACTCCAGGGTGCTTATTGATAAGTAAAAAATCAGAGTGGTTCAGAAGAATATCGAACATTAAAGGCTAGCTCCATTGTAGAACGTGGAGTATACCTCGTCTGAACCCAGATTCCAGCTACGAAAAAGCCCAACTCACTCAATAAATATTGAATCGTTGGGCTTCTTTTCAGCAACTAGCGATCAGTGCGTGGTCTTTACTCGATTACCAATAGGTAAATAGAACCAAGCTACCGCTTTACCCCAGTTTAAACTTACCAACTAATGCTTCTAGCTCAGCAACCTTAGCGTTCAAGCCTGATGTATTTTCGGAGCTACGAGTTGCTAGCTGCAGAGATTGCTCAGAGATATCGCTAATCGCGGTAATGTCCGCTGCAATTTCTTTGGTCACAGCCGTCTGTTCTTCTGCCGCAGTCGCAATAGAGTTAACCATGCTTTGTACATTGCCCGCACCGCTCACAATCGCTTCTAGAGCCGAAACAGCACCTGAGCTTTGCTCAACACCAATCTCAACTAAACGACAGTTATCTTGAGTGTAAGTCACCGCTTCTTGAGTGCCCGATTGAATCGATTGAATGATGCCCGAGACTTCTCGTGTCGCTTTGGTTGTTCTTTCTGCTAGCGCTCGCACTTCATCGGCTACCACAGCAAAACCACGACCAAACTCGCCTGCACGTGCCGCTTCAATTGCAGCGTTAAGAGCTAACAGGTTAGTTTGCTCAGCAATGTCTTCGATTACCTTGATAACGCTACCAATCTGCTCACCGTGAGAACCTAGAGTATTCATTTGCAACGACATATCGCTCATTTGAGTCGACACTTGTTGAATACTCGCCACCATCTCAACAATCACGTTGCGGCCATCTTCTGCAGAGGTTTCTGAGCGACGTGCTTCTTCATAAGTTGAAGTACCTTGCTGCGCCACTTCAGAAATGGTCAAGCTTAGCTCTTCAGCAGCCGTTGCAATCAAGTTAGCTTTGTCTGCTTGAGCTGATGCACCAGTAACGATGTCTTGGCTAATAGAAGAGAGCTCCCCTGTCACCGATTGGACTTGGTGAGTCACAGACGAGATTGAACCTAATAGGTCTACTAGTGATTTCTGCATCTGGTTAAACGACTTAGCCAGTTCAGCCAATTCATCACCAGAATCATCAATAATGTCGCCTGCCGTTAGGTCACCATTTGCTACACGTCGTGCTACTTGTTCTACACGAGTAAGACGATTGGTAATAGAGCTAGACAATAGATACGCAATCACACAACCAAAGACAATCGCAATAGCAGACAACACCATGATGGTGCGCTCGATGGTAGTAAACGTGTCGGTTAGTGTCAGTAGTGACTGTTCTGTATCTGCGCGCTCACTTGCTGACGCTTAATCCAGTAAGTTCTCAATAGGGATAAGATTGCTCTCATACAAAGATCGTAGCTGTTGAATATTGGCTAGTAGCGCAGCTTCATCATTGATCTTCGGCACAAGCTTTGATTCAAACTCTTGAGTGAAACGCCCCATCAGGTCTTCAATTCGCTGAATACGGCGGTGGTCTTCCGAACCTCTACTCTCCAAACGCTTAGCCTGCTCGATAGCTTGAGCAAATTCGTTCTTGTTGGTTCGATAATCATTGAGTGCATTATCGACCAGAGTGATTGCACCCAGAGCATCTCGATAGACATCTCCAGCTTCATCTATCAGAACAAGATAGGTAACAGTGCCCGGTACATCGTCCATTCTGATCTCATCGGCGCTCTTATGAGCGCCAATAACTTCCATCCATACAATACCGACTAACGTGACAAGCACCGCCAATATAGAGCCAAAACCGGCATACAGTTTCTTTCTCACTGACAATTTCAAACAACACCTACCTAAATCAAAATATAGCTCTAACAGCTATTCGTTCCATTTATATCGGCTATCAGACGGATACCTTTAATGGTTATTTTTCTTAGATAATTAAGTTCCAGACATAAAAAAACGGGAGCTAATGAGCTCCCGTTTATCAAATTACTTTATCTTGCGATTAGAACTTCTTAGAAATCAGCGCAAAACCGGCAATGATACCAATACCTAGTAGCATGATTGCACCTTTACCGCTATCGAAGCCAGAAGAGATACCCATGAACGCAACGATTGCGATAGCTACAGGGATGATGTACTTAACTAGTGTGTACCATAGACCAAATAGTGGGAAAGATACTTCACCATCGTTAGTGATTTCTTTCTCTAGGTCTGCACGGTTTAGTCTCCAACCAGCGAAGATACATACCAACATACCGCCAACCGCTAGGAAAATCTTATCCGTTAGTAGGTCGAAAATGTCGAACGCGCCAGTATCAAACAGTGTTGGACCGAAGCCGCCAAGTGATAGAGAAGCGAAGATACATAGAATCGCCATTACAACACTTGCAGACAGTACCGCTGTTACACGCTTCATGCCTTTCTCATCGATTAGGTAAGAAACCACAACTTCAAGTAGAGATACTGAAGATGTTAGTGCCGCAACACTCAAACCAACGAAGAACATAAGAGCAAATAGAAGACCGATTACGCCGCCCATTTCAGCGAATAGCTGAGGAACAACAACGAATACTAAACCAGGGCCCGCTGCAGGTTCCATACCGAACGCGAACATTGCAGGGAACATTGCAACACCAGCTAGAATAGCAACACCAGTATCCATTGCGGTTACCATTGCTGTTGTCTGAACTAGGTTCTCTTTCTTCTTAAGGTAAGAACCGTATGTCATCATACAACCCATACCAAGACTTAGAGAGAAGAATGCTTGACCTAGAGCGGCTAGGATTACATTGCTGTCTACTTTAGAGAAGTCAGGACTGAATAGGAACTCAAGACCAGCCATCGCGCCCGGAAGCATAATGCCTTTGATTGATACTACAATAAGGATAATGAAAAGAAGCGGCATCAGGATCTTACCTGCTTTCTCAATACCACCAGAGATACCTTTCATAACGATAACAACGTTAAGTAGTAGGTATAAGCCCATCCACATTAGTGGTTGAACTGGGTTTGAGATAAAGCCACCAAAGCTATCACCAATTGCTTCTGGTGCGTCTAGAAGACCACCTGCAATTTTACCGATGTATGCGATTGACCAACCGCCTACTACTGGGTAGAAACCCATGATAAGTAGACCACTGAATACGCCGATAACGCCAGCGAACGTCCAACGACGGTCAGTTGTTTTAAATGCACCTACTGCTGATTTTTGCGTATGACGGCCAATCGCAAATTCAGTCAGCATGACACTGAAACCAATAAAAATTACAAAAAACAGGTAAATGGCAACGAATGCACCACCGCCACTTTCGCCTGCTGTGTATGGGAATTTCCAAATGTTACCTAAGCCAACAGCAGAACCTGCTGCAGCCATTACGAATCCTAACTTCGAACCCCAGGTATCGCGGGGTGTTGTGGTTGTATTACTAGTAGCCACGTGTACTCCAAACTTTTGTGTTATGTGATGTTGTGTTTTGCTTTGGGTGGCGTCTTTAAAAGGAAGGTGTATAAATAAATTTACACACCTAAAAGATTTGATTGACGCTCGTTGTCTAGCAAGTAAACCAGTTTAAGAATAAAATTGGAAGAGCATACCGTACAAATTTCGTTAAAGATGTAAATTTTTATGGTTAAATGCCGACTTTTCATACAAAACAATCGTTTTCTTCTTAAGTTGACCAAAACTTAACAACTTTAACCTATTTACATCTTTTGCTCTATTTTGTAAATAGTTGAATCCTTAAATTCCCATATCCGTTAAATAGCATTACTATCTAAGTGTCTCTTTTTTCGAGTATTCAATGTGGATAAGCTTTATCATTTTTTAACTTTGGCCTCTGTTGTTTTGTACTGGGTTCTCGTAGCCGGTGTGACGTTTCGTGTTGTACTAAAACGACGCTCTGTCAGCGTTTCTCTTGCTTGGCTAATGGTTATCTACATTATCCCGATTGTTGGTGTAGCTTGTTACTTCCTTTTTGGTGAGCTAAACCTAGGCAGAAAAAGGGCTGAACGCGCTCATCGTATGTTTACCCCTTTCGGCGACTGGTTCCGTCAATTGAATGATTGCCAACTTCACCAACCAGGGAAAGTCGGCTCCCCTATCCATAAGATTGACGAGCTTTGTAACAATCGAATGGGCATCCCTGCACTCAGTGGAAACACTCTATCGCTGCAATCTTCACCAAACGAGATCCTACACGCAATTATCGAAGATATAGAAAATGCACAAACCAGTATCAAGATGGTTTTCTATATTTGGCATCCAGGTGGCCTGACCGATTCGGTTGCCTCTGCGCTGATTCGCGCTGCAAAACGTGGCGTAGATGTTAAAGTTTTGCTCGATTCAGCCGGTAGCCCTCGCTTTTTCAAAAGCCACTGGCAGTCAATGATGAAGGACGCAGGCGTTCAAGTCGTACAAGCACTAGAAGTGAGCCCATGGCGTATTTTTTTACGTCGCCTAGATTTAAGACAACACCGCAAAATCATTGTGATTGACGAGACTATCGCCTATACGGGTTCAATGAACATGGTCGATCCTGCTCACTTCAAACAAAGTTCCGGCGTTGGTCAGTGGATTGATGTAATGGTCAGAGTGACTGGGCCAACCGTTAATGTGTTATCCGCTATTCATGGCTGGGATTGGGAAGTTGAGACTGGTGAACGCATTCTCCCTGATATACCTGAATGCCCAGTTGAAGAAATCATGACACATCATCCGGTTCAAGTAGTGCCGTCTGGCCCTGGCATGCCGGAATATTTGATCTTACAAGTACTGACCATCGCCATCAATCAAGCGAATCATTCTGTACGTATTACTACACCTTATTTTGTGCCAAGTGCTGACTTACTCGAAACACTTAAGATGACAGCTCAACGCGGCGTAACTGTAGAACTGATCATTCCACACAATAACGATTCACTAATGGTTAAATGGGCTTCTCGTGCGTTTTATACCGAGTTGCTTGAAGCTGGCGTGAAGATCTATGAATTTTACGGTGGCCTTCTTCATACCAAATCGGTAGTGATCGATGAAGAGTTTTGCTTGATCGGAACCGTCAATATCGACATGCGCAGTTTGTGGCTCAACTTTGAAGTGACTCTGGCTGTGGATGATGTGCATTTCACGCAAAAACTGTCTGAGCTGCAGAAATCTTATATCGCTTCATCCCACTCTGTAGAGTTAGAACAGTGGGAGCAAAGAAACCTTAGTAATCGCTTCTTTGAGAGGCTGTTCTACTTGTTCAACCCACTCCTATAATTCCAGCAATGAGTCGATTATGGCTCGTTGTTTCCCCATCGATCATTTTTAACCTTTCACTGTTAACTGAGTGAAAGGTTAAAAATCGTAAGAAAAGCGCAAAAATCCCCGCTCCGCTCTTGCTTTGAACACTCTTGGCATGTTTTAAATAGGACATAACCGATTGATAAGGAATTCACAGCATGTCCGAGAACAAAACCACTAAACTTATCACTGCCGGTCGTGATAAGAAGTGGACCAATGGTGTTGTTAACCCACCAGTACAACGCGCTTCAACTGTCGTATTTAACTCAGTAGAAGAGAAGCGTAAAGCTACGATTAACCGCGCTAACAAGACCCTTTTTTACGGACGTCGTGGAACCAACACTCATTTTGCCTTCCAAGATGCGATGGTTGAAGTAGAAGGCGGCGCGGGTTGTGCACTGTACCCGTGTGGTACAGCAGCAATTTCGAATGCCATTCTCTCTTTTGTAGAAACAGGTGATCATATTTTAATGGTTGACACCTGCTACGAACCTACTCGTGATTTCTGTGACACCATCATGAAAAAGATGGGGGTAGAGACAACTTACTACGAGCCAACGATTGGTGAAGGTATCCAAGACCTTATCAAGCCAAACACTAAGGTGCTGTTTACTGAGTCTCCAGGCTCTGTCACCATGGAAGTGCAGGATATTCCAACACTAGCGCGTATCGCTCATGAACATGACATCATCGTTATGCTAGACAATACTTGGGCGGCTGGCGTGAACTTCTCACCGTTTGATTTTGGTGTTGATATCTCGATTCAAGCAGCGACCAAATACATCGTGGGTCACTCTGATGTGATGCTAGGTACGGCAGTCGCCAATGAGAAATGCTGGGATCAACTAAGAGAGCAAAGTTACTTGATGGGGCAATGTGTCTCACCTGATGATGCTTATTTAGGGCTTCGCGGCATTCGTACTCTTGATGTGCGTCTACGCCAACACGCAGAAAGCAGCTTGAAGGTCGCAAAATGGTTAGAGACTCGTCCTGAAGTTAACCACGTTCGTCACCCTGCTCTTGAGTCTTGCCCAGGCCATGAATTCTTCAAACGAGATTTTACTGGCGGTAATGGCTTGTTCTCTTTTGTACTAAACAACTCTAATATCAAAGCGACGACAGCGTTACTTGATGGAATGACACATTTTAGTATGGGTTACTCTTGGGGTGGATTTGAAAGTTTGATTCTAGCTAACGAACCAAGCAGTTTTGACAGCTTGAGAACTGTTGCCAATCCTAATTTCGAAGGTACCTTGATACGTGTTCATATTGGGTTAGAAGATGTTGATGACCTGATTGCTGATCTAGAGGCGGGATTAGAACGTTATAGCGCTCTGATTTAATCTGAGACGATAGGTCTAATATGCAAAAAAGGCAGGATATTCCTGCCTTTTTCTGTTTAAAGCATAACTCAAAATACTCATATTCAGATACTTCAGCTCATAATACAAACCGCTCATAGTCCAGAAGCTTTCAAAGCCAATATTGAACCTTAAAGCACATCCACTTAAAGATCTCAGAGCGATGAAAAAATGGCTATGAATTTTTCAATTTCTAAGTGATTGTTCCGCTGAAATAAATAACACTTTATTTGTGTGGGCAACCGACTAAATGATCATTGACCATACCTGTTGCTTGCATAAATGCGTAACAGATTGTTTCTCCTACAAACTTAAAGCCTCTTTTTTTCAAAAACTTACTCATTGCTTTAGATTGCTCGGTAGAAGCGGGAACTTGAGACATCTCAGTCCAGTTGTTTTCTATCACCTTGTTATCGACAAATTGCCACAAAGCATTTGATAAAGAACCAAACTCTTTCTGGAGTTCAAGTGTTGCTCGAGCATTACCGTATACAGAGGCGATCTTGCCCTTATGCTTAACCACATCGAAGTTTTCAATGATGAACGGCACGTTGTCTTCATTCAACTCAGCTAGCTTGTTTAGATCGTAATTATCAAATGCAGCACGATAGCCTTCACGCTTTTTAAGGATCGTAATCCAGCTAAGACCCGCCTGAGCGCCTTCTAAAGTAATGAACTCAAACAGAACTTGGTCATCATAAACAGGCACGCCCCACTCTGCATCGTGGTACTCCCTTTCAAGCTCATGTTTAAGCGCCCATGCACACGTTCTATCCACTGTATTCGCTTCCATTTCGATAGTCTCTTTTAGTAATCGTACATAAAAATAATGCCCCAAATAGGGGCATTATTTCAAAGGTTAGTTGACGTTAAGCCACTTCAATTTTATGGAATAAACGATACAGCACAGGTACTACGATTAGCGTGAGTACAGTCGCAAAGCCTAAACCAAACATAATGGTTACTGCCATTGGCTTGAAGAAGATGTCAGGCAGTAACGGGATCATACCTAGAATCGTTGTAATCGCTGCCATGCATACTGGGCGAACACGACTCAATGCAGCATCAACTACCGCAACATAAGGGTCTTTACCTGATTTCATTTCAATCTCAATTTGATCAAGTAATACGATACCGTTCTTAAGTAGCATCCCGGATAAACTCAAGAAGCCTAGCAATGCCATAAAGCCAAATGGTGTATTCAAGGCTAATAAGCCCGTCGTTACCCCGATTAGCGCTAATGGAACCGTTAGCCAAACAATCAGCGGCTCTTTGACTGAGTTGAACAAGAACACGGTAATCAAGAACATGAACAGGTAACCCATCGGCATAGTGGTAAACAGTGACGCTTGTGCATCAGCAGATGACTCATATTCACCACCCCACTCCAACGAATAACCCGGAGGCATCTCAATCGCTTCAATTTGTGGCTGTAAGCGTTTCTGTAACGTCGAAGCCGTTTCTTCACCCAATAGGTCGTTGTCGGCCATTACCGTCAGCATGCGCTTACGATTCTTACGGATGATAAGTGGATCTTCCCATTCCAATTCGTAGCCAAGCGTCACTTGCTGCAACGGAATATATTCGCTTAATGCCGGGCTCCAAATCTTCATACCTTCGATGTTGCGAATATCAACTCGCTCATCTTCAGGTAAACGAGCCACAATAGGCATCAGCGTAGTACCATCACGATACACACCAATCGACTTACCAGAGAAAGACATCGCTAGGAAATCATCAACGTCAGACTTGGTAATACCATAACGACGCGCTTGGCTTTCATTGAACTGAGGCTCTAAGACCTTAGTTCTTTCACGCCAATCATGACGAACGTTAAACGCTCCGTCATCGGCACGCATGATGTCCATAACTTGAGCTGCGATTGAACGTAGCACGGTTGGGTCTGAACCGACGATTCGAGCCTCAATTTTCGCACCGCCACTAGGGCCTAATTCAATTTGCTTAAGTTTGTAATCAATTTCAGGGAACTGACTGTCAACGTGTTCACGGAAGCGACGCATCAGCCCTTCAAGTACCTGATAATCTGTCACACGAACCGTGATTTCGCCATACGCGCTATAACTCTTCTCGGGTGAGTAGGTCAACATGAAACGCTGCAGACCTTTACCGGCCGTGGTCGTGATATGTTCAACTTCACTTTGTTCCGACAACCAACTCTCAAGCACTCTCAACTTGGTATTAGTTGCTCGAATATCCGTACCTTCTGGCATCCAAACATCCACTTGGAACATCGGAGTAGTTGAAGATGGGAAGAATGCTTGTTTCACAAAGCCAAAACCGTACACACTCGCACCTAAACCAATCACCAGAACGATCATGGTTAGCCACGCGCGTTTCATACAGAACTCAAGGAAGTTTTTATAGATAACAAAAACCATCCCGTTGTATGGATCTTTGCCTTCGTTATCGGGATCAACCTTCTGTCCTCTGAAGAAGATATCGGCAAAAAACGGCGTGATCGAGATGGCAGTAAACCAACTCAGCATCAATGAAATCAATAGCACCGTGAACAAAGTGCCACAGTATTCGCCCGTTGAATCTTCAGACAAACCAATTGGAGCAAACGCGGTGACCGCAATCACCGTTGCGCCAAGCAGTGGCCATTTGGTTTGGGTCACGATATCAGTGGCGGCCTGCATCCGGGTTCGCCCCTTCTGCGTGCCGATCAATATCCCCTCCACCACCACAATGGCATTATCCACCAGCATCCCCAAGGCAATAACCAACGCGCCCAGTGAAATACGTTGAAGGTCGATTTTGAAGTACTGCATGAAAATAAAGGTGCCGAATACGGTCAATAGCAGTATCAAACCAATCAACAGACCCGATCGTACTCCCATGAAGAACAGTAACACCACAATTACGATCGCAACCGCCTGCCCTAAACTCACTACAAATCCGCTTACCGACTTGTTCACCTCTTTAGGTTGGTTATAAACCTCGGAGATGTCGATGCCGACGGGTTGTTGATACTTTAGCTCGGCCAATCTTCGATCAAACGCTTCACCAACCGCTACCACGTTCACGCCTTGCGCAAAAGAGACACCCAGGTTAAGCGCGAGTTCGCCGTTATAACCAATGATGTTACTCGGTACCTCAACGTAACCACGAGTTACATTCGCCACATCTTTTAGATAGATAAGCCCTTGAGCGCCACCTTCCGTAAGAATCAAATCTCCAAGCTGTTCAACGTTTTGGAACTCACCTGTTGGATGGATTCGAATATATTCATCACCAATCCTTACCGCTCCTGCACTTGATACAATATTTTGAGTCGATAAAAGATTAAATACCGTGCTTGGAGACAGACCTAAGGAGCTTATCCGCTTCATCGATATCTCAATGAATACTTGCTCTTGTTGTTGACCAGAAACAGAGACCTTACTGACCCCATCAACCAACTCCAGCTCTCGCCTTAGATAATCAATGTAATCCAGCAGCTCTTTGTAGCTATAACCATCACCCGTCACCGCAAGCAAGATCCCGTAAACGTCACCGAAGTCATCAATGACTTGAGGATCATTGACCCCAGGTGGCAGTTCAACCTTAAGATCATTCACTTTTCGGCGAAGTTCATCCCAAATTTGCGGAAGATCGTCCGGACCATAGTTATTCTTCATCGTTACCGTTACCTGAGACAGGCCACGGCTTGAAATAGAGTTCACTTCGTCGACATAGGTAAGCTGTTGAATCGCTTTCTCTAGTGGGTAGGTAACTTCTTCTTCCACCTGCTGAGGCGTTGCCCCCGGGTATGAAGTCACGACCATTGCATCTTTGATGGTAAAGGCAGGATCTTCTAAACGCCCCAAACCGAAGAATGCTGAAACACCACCAATAAGAAAGATCAGAGATAGCATCCAGCTAATGACTTTGTTACGTATAAAGTAAGAAGCAACACCTGTGATCTGATCATCACCCTGTTGATCGTCATTTTGGGGCTTGTTATTTACTTCACTCATTGTTCGTCTCCTGAGACAATACTTCCACTGTCATCCCATCTCGCAATCGCGATACGCCTGCAACAACGACATGCTGCCCCATTTCCAATCCTTTCACTACCTGCAATGTTTCCTGGTTTGCTTTTCCTAACACGACTTGTTGTTTCGAGACTGTCTTGTCGTCGTTAAGAACCCACACATAAGAGTTTTTACGATCCAGTTCATCACCGTCTGCATTGAAGACCGCTTCGATCGGAATAAGTACACCAGCTTTTAGCTCCAAACCGATATCCCGCCCGTTTGAAGTCACATCAACGGCCATACCATCAAGAATCAAATCGTCTTCTGGCATCGGCAAAGCTAATGTAACCGTGAAGGTACCCGTACTTGGATCGGGTTCAGTGGTGAACTCTTTAATACCTGCGGTGTATTCATTACCGCTTGGCACTCTCACCACAGCTTCCACGTTCGAGAGGAGCGTTTCATTGGGTTGATTCACATAAATTTGGTCAGGGAGCTGAATCACAACTTCGACATCCTCAACACTGTGAATGTTCACAATCTGTTGGCCTACCTGAATATTTTCATATTGGTCGACACTGACTCGAGAAATAATCCCATCAACAGGCGCACGAAGCATAGTGAACGATAAGCGCAGTTTCGCCAGTTCCAACTCGGCATAAGCAATCTGGCGTTGAGCGGCAATTTCATCGAATTGCGACTTAGCCAATAAGCCTTTCTTCACTAGCGGACTCGAACGTCGGTATTGACTATTGATTACCGTGTAACGAGCTTGAGCATTGTCCACATCCAATTGATAATCGGTAGGGTCAAGCTCGGCAATGATGTCCCCTTTGGCAACTCGTTCACCTTCCTTCACATCTAGCTTGAAGATTTCACCCGCAACTCGGAAACTGAGGTGAGCCTTCTCAGCAGCGTTTGCTACCGCAGGGAAATAGAGTTTGTCGCTAAAATCGATGACTGAAATCTCGATAGCTTTAACCAAGGGCGTGTTATTCACTTCTACAGCTTGCTTATCTTCACAAGCCGTCAGTAAGGCTAAACACGACAGGCCAGCAGCCACTTTAAGTGTTTTCATGTTATAGCCCCCTTTCCTTGATCCACTCTCGAACTTTAATGCCCGACTCAAGACCATTGACGCCAGAAGTCACAATGCGATCGCCATCGTTCAATCCAGAGACGATATGGCGTTTTTCATCGATGACAATGGCAACATTTTCAACAATGCCGTCGCTATTCACACGCCATACAGAGACATCATCCCCATCGGTCATCATTGCTGACGTTGGTATTTTGGTGGCCGCCGCTAACGATGAAACGAGATTTACCGAGCCAGACATACCGGGCAAAATACCCACATCGGTTGGTCTTTCCATTACCATGGTGACTTTGTACGAACCTGTTTTCGGGTCAGCTTCGGTATCCACTTCTTGGAAGGTTAAAACGTAAGAGTTTTCAGGAAACGCATCAAAAACCATGGTTGCATCCATCTCGAACCCTGATGAAAAGCGCGTAATAAGTTGGTCGGGTAATAAGAAGACGACTTTAAGAATTTGATTGGTTTGAATATTCATCACGCCTTGTTTAGCCGCAATGTATTCATGGTTTTCAGCAGGAATGATGGAAATGGTTCCGTCATACGGCGCAACCAAAGTGGTGTAGCGAAGATTCGCGTTAGCTTGATTAAGCACCGCGCGAGCTGAATTGTGGTTCGCTTTCGCTTGGTCGAAATCTTGCTCTGATACCACACGATCTTTACGAAGTTTGATCGCACGTTGATATTGAACATCGGCTAGCTGAAAATTCGCTTTTGCTTGCTTCTCGAGTAGTTGATATTCATCGGGATTTAACTTAGCAAGCTCGTCGCCTTTAGACACGTGCTGCCCAGCGGTCACATCGATGCTCTGCAATAACCCAGGAACACGGAATGCGAGTACCGCTCTGTCACCAGCTTCTGTGGTAGCAGGGAAATTACGCTCAAAGGCATTATTACCGACGGAGACAGTGAAGAGTTTGGCGGGTCTGGACTCAGGTTCAGGCACGGGAGGAAGCTCCTTACCACACCCAGACAACCCAGCTAAGGCAGTCAATAGGACAAGGGAGGCTCTATACATTGGTGATCATCCATATCTATAAATATTTTTATAACATAGATTAATCACATGTAACTTACCAGTCAGCGTAAGATTTATTTAGAGAAAATTATTAAAAAAAATAACGGCTTGGAATAAATTTTCCTAAACCGTTATCTAATCCTTTTTAGGTTTTACCACTACATGTTCTTAAATTCACGATTCACTTTAAACGTATCTGAGGTGACATAAGCTTCCATGTTGCGGACACTGGTCTCTAACTTCTGGAAATCACCCTCTAAAGTGTTCAATAGCGACTCTGCAGTTTGCCCTTTTTCCCAAGGCTTTTGCTTCAGCGTATGCTCTTGTTTCGCCTTCATTTGGTCGACATACTGAGGTGGTTGTTTTTCAAGCATAAATGTCAAAGCTAAATACGCTAATAACACCAGAAAACTACCACCAAGCAGTGCTGCTGAGATAACTAAGATGCGAACCAACCACACTTCAAGGCCAAAATAGTTCGCTAACCCTGCACACACACCAGACAATTTGCCGTTAATCGTGTCGCGATACAGTTCTCTACTCATAGTTTCGTCTCCAGTTAGGCGACTCCGCATCCAGTATTTTTTCTAGCGTTTTCACTCGGTCTTGCATGGATTCGGCTTGCGCAGAAAGCTTATGCAGACGTTGAAGATCCGTTTCAGAAAGACCATTGCTGGATTTCTTCTTGCTGCGGTAATGTAAGAATAACCATAGCGGTGCCACGAAGATTAAAAAGACAATCAGTGGACCTGCAATTAGAAATGTTGACATAGACAACTCCTAGATTATTTATCGCGGTTTTCAACTTGTTGCTTCAGTTTCGCTAGCTCTTTTTCGATTTCATCTTGAGCTTGTAGCTCGGCAAACTCTTGGTCTAAAGATTTTGCGTTGCCAGTCTTAGCGTAAACGTCCGCTTCAGCTTCTAATTCATCCACTTTACGCGAGAATTGCTCAAACTTCGCCATTGCTTCGTTGGTTTTGCTTGAGTGCAGGTGTTTTTGAACATCACGACGGTTGCTTGCCGCATTGTTACGAATCATTAATGCTTGTTGCTTTGCACGAGTTTCTGCGATCTTTGTTTCAAGTTTACCAATTTCACTCGTCAATTTTTCGATGGTTTCATGAACCAAGGTTTGTTCGGTGTGAAGGCTCTTGATGATGTCTTCCAGTTTTTGCTTTTCGATTAGCGCCGCTCTCGCCAAATCTTCGCGTTGTTTGGTCAGGGCAAGTGTCGCTTTATTTTGCCAATCTAGAATCTGTGTTTCGATAGCTTCTACTTTACGCGCTAGCTCTTTCTTGTCAGCAATTGCTTTTGCTGAGTTGGTACGAACTTCAACTAAGGTGTCTTCCATTTCTTGGATAATAAGACGAATCATCTTTTCTGGATCTTCAGCCTTATCTAATAGTGCACTGATGTTTGAATTTACAATGTCTGCAAAGCGAGAAAAAATACCCATGAGGAACTCCTTAATTACAATGATGGCAAATGCGTTTCAAATCGTTGTGCGACTTTATCAATCCACTTGCTCAAAAATTTACGTTTGTTGTTAAACCTACCATAAATAATCCAAGTAGCGTGCCAACTTTTAAGCCATTTATTATCAGTTACTTACAATAAAATGGTGATTAACTCGAACCATGCTATGATGAATTTAGCCAAGTATTGGTATTTTTCACCACTATGGCTCTTACATGACCTCTCCAGCGATTAATTCATACAAGGACCCGCTATGCAGCAGAACCTCATTGGTGAATCACCTAGCTTTCTCTCTGTGTTAGATAAAGTTTCCCAACTCGCACCAATAGAAAGACCCATTCTGATCATTGGCGAACGTGGCACAGGTAAAGAGTTGATCGCACAAAGACTGCATTACCTTTCAAGACGTTGGGATCAACCTTTGATCTCATTGAACTGCTCAACCTTAAGTGAAGGTTTGATTGATTCAGAACTGTTTGGTCATGAATCGGGATCCTTTACGGGTTCGAAAGGGCGTCATCAAGGTCGTTTTGAAAGAGCAGAAGGCGGAACGCTGTTTCTGGATGAGCTGGCGACCACTCCCCTTGCGGTTCAAGAGAAACTACTGCGCGTTATTGAATACGGGCAATATGAACGTGTCGGTGGGCAAAAGGCGCTAAGTGCCAATGTCAGACTGGTGTGTGCAACCAATGCCGACTTACCAGACATGGCATTAAAGGGCGAATTCCGAGCAGACCTATTAGATAGACTGGCGTTTGACGTCATTACTATCCCTCCTTTGCGTGAGCGAAAAGAAGACATCATGCTACTGGCAGAATATTACGCCATTAAGATGTGTCGTGAATTGGAATTGGAGTTGTTTGTTGGCTTTGCCCCCTCTGCCGTTGAATCGCTTTTGGATTATTCTTGGCCAGGGAATGTACGAGAACTCAAAAACGTCATTGAGCGAGCTATCTATCAGCACGGAAAAGATCCATATCCTATTGAATATTTGGTGTTTAACCCATTTAAACCCGCATGGAAAACAGAGCAAGATTCCCCTCCGGAAACTGGCAATGAGCCGTCTAACAGCCATACTTCATCAGAGAGCTTGTTTTCTTTGCCGCTTGATTACAAAGCATGGCAAGAACAACAAGACATCAAGCTACTCAACCAAGCCCTCAAACAGAGCAAATATAACCAGAAACAAGCCGCAGAATTACTTGGGTTAACCTACAACCAATTACGTGGAATGGTGAGGAAGTACGCGATTGTCGGACAAGCTAACGATAAATAGCTGTCCACACTTGATTATTATTTGGAGCCGAATAAATAAAATGTTAAATTGTCCGGATCTTGAGGCTCCTCTAACGCCTCGTTTCGAAAAGTATTTCTTTTTATGAAAGCACTAATAAGACTATCACTGAGCATCTGTACGCTGAGCTTTCTCGCTGGATGTGGTGAGAGTGTGAATCACGAGCAAATCCGTGAAAAAGGCTTCATTTATTGCGGCCAAGGTAATCCTAGTACCTTCAATCCACAGCTAGTTGATAGTGGCATTACCGCAGAATCGCTGAGTCCTCAAATCTTCGATACACTGCTCACTCTTGATCCGATGACGTACCGACCAAAACAGAACTTAGCGACAAGTTGGTCTGTTGATAAATCAGGTACAGAATACACGTTCAAACTGCGCCCAAATGTTGCGTTCCAAACCACAGACTGGTTCACCCCAACTCGTAGCATGAATGCACAAGATGTGGTGTTTAGCTTTGAACGTGTCATTGATAGTTCAAACCCATTTCATTATGTGGGTGGCGGCCTATACCCATGGTTTGCCGGAATCGACTTCAAAAACCTGATTGTCGATATCACCGCAGTTGATGACCTAACGGTGAAATTCCAATTAAGTCGCCCAGACAATTCGTTTCTCAATAACATCGCCACCAGCTATGCAGTCATTCACTCTAAGGAGTATGCCAATCAGCTCATTGCAGCGGATGAGAAAAATCGAATCGATTCCAATCCAGTCGGCACTGGCCCTTTCTACTTAGATGAATACCAAATCAACGACCTAGTGCGCTTGAAAAAGAACAAGCACTACTGGAAAGGTGAAGTACAAATGGACCAAGTTGTGTTCGATACTTCGCAACGTGGAACAGGCACACTTGCCAAGCTTCTGCGTAGTGAGTGTGACGTGCTCAACTCACCAATTTCTAGCCAAATCCCTATTATTCAGGCTCATGAAGAGTTGAAGATTTCTGCTACTCCGGCGGTTAATGTCTCTTTCATCGCACTGAATACTGAGCACCCTGCACTGCGTGACTCTCGAGTTCGTAAAGCGCTCAACTTAGCCATCAATCGTCAGAACATTCTTGATTCTGTGTATTACGGTACAGGAACCAAAGCCTACACCTTGCTTCCTCCGACTTCTTGGGCTCACCAAAAAGACAGCGTTCAAGTTCGCTACGACCGAAACTATGCGGTTGCGCTTCTCAAAGAAGCTGGCGTTGAACCTGGGTTAGAGCTTTCAATGTGGGTACCACTAGAGCCACGCGCATACAATCCAAGTCCAAGAAAAACGGCAGAACTTATCCAAGCAAACTTAGCCGATATTGGTATTGAATTGAAACTCTATACCGACGACCGATTTGACCGCACACAGTTGTCCTCTATTTCCTCAACAGACTTGTTGCTTACAGGCTGGATAGGCAATACCGGTGACCCGGACAACTTCTTACGTCCGCTGCTCTCATGCAGCTCTGAGCGTGCAGGGTTAAACGTCTCGATGTGGTGTAATTCAGACTTTGATTTCCTTCTCGACTTAGCATTAGAGATCAATCAACAAAGGCACCGTGTGAACTTGTACCGACAAGCCCAAAACATTCTCAATGAAGAAGTTCCTGTGATTCCTTTAGCTCATGGCGTGCAATTTCGCGTGCACGATCGTTCGCTAACAGGCTTTAAAGCAAGTCCTTTCAATGCCCAACCTTTTGATCAAGTCAGAAGAGAGGTGCAGTAATGTTTTGGTATACATTAAGACGTGTAAACTTATTCGTTATTACGCTAGGAATTCTGACCTTGGTAGGTTTTTCCCTGCTTCGATTAGACCAAACCTCACCTTGGGCAATTCAAGATTTTTGGCCCGGTTGGATTAGCTATATCACTGAATTATCGACGCTAAACTTTGGCCTAAGCAAACACGGTGTGCCTATCATCGATGAGTTGGTCCTGGTGTTCCCTGCAACGCTAGAGCTGTGCTTCTTTGCCTTTGTGTTGGCACTCATCATCGGTATCCCTTTCGGCACCATTGCTGGTATGAGACAAGGTAAATTTGTTGATACCACCATATCGTTCACCTCAATGGCCGGTTACTCTGCGCCTATATTTTGGGTCGCGTTGCTGATGATCATGGTGTTTTCACTGCACTTTGAAATGTTCCCAGTTGGTGGCCGATACGACCTACTTTACGAGATTGAACACGTGACTGGATTCGCGATGATTGACGCCTTTTTTGCCGAGGGTCGCTACCGTGCGCACGCACTACAAAGTGTTATCGAGCACATGGCGTTGCCTTGTCTTGTTTTAGCACTGGCGCCAACGACTCAGGTCATCCGATTGATGAGAGCGTCAGTGGCTGAAGTAATGACGCAAAACTACATCCGCGCTGCGCGAATTAAAGGTCTTTCCACTAGAGAGATCATCACACAGCACGTGCTAAGAAACGCGATACCTCCGATTATTCCAAAGGTCGGCGTTCAACTATCGAGTATGTTGACGCTTGCTATTATTACCGAGTCTATCTTTAACTGGCCGGGCATTGGTCGCTGGTTATTGGATGCATTATCGAATCAAGATTACGTTTCAATTCAAGCAGGCGTAATTGTGGTGGCAACCTTGGTTTTGACCGCCAACATTCTGTCCGATCTACTGGGCGCGATGATCAATCCACTGGTAAGGAAGGAATGGTATGCTAACAAATAACGTCTACCAAGAAGAACAGATTCCAACCCAGTTCGAACGTTTCTGGCGCAGCTTCCGTAGCAATAATCTGGCTATGTTTGGCTTGTGGTGTTTGGTGCTTATCATTCTGGTCACCGTCACTTCACCGTGGCTAGCCCCGCATGATGCTCAAGAACAAACCGGTCACCTATTGACGCCGCCCTCTTGGGATCCAGCAGGCACGGTTGAATACTTTCTGGGCACGGATGACTTGGGCCGAGACATTCTCTCTCGCTTGATCATTGGCTCTCAGCTGACGTTTGGCGCCGCAGTGGTGATTACCTTTATCGCAGCCGTCATTGGTTGTCTGATTGGTGTACTTGCTGGTATGACTCGTGGATTGCTATCAAGCACACTAAACCACCTGCTTGATACCGTTATGTCGATTCCATCTCTTCTGCTGGCGATTATCTTCGTGGCATTCCTTGGCTTTGGTGAGTTCAATATCTTGCTCGCCTTGTGTTTGGCACTGATCCCGCGCTTTATACGCTCGGTGTACATTGCCGTGCATGCTGAAGTAGAAAAAGACTATATTCTGGCTTCTCGCCTTGATGGTGCGAACGATTTTTACCTGCTTTGGAATTCAATCCTTCCGAACATTCTTACCGTGATCGCACTTGAAGTGACGCTGGCACTGTCAGTTGCAATTCTTGATATCACTGCTTTAGGTTTCCTAGGACTTGGCGCTCAAGCACCGAGTACCGAATGGGGCTCAATCTTGGGTGATTCGGTCGAGTTGATTTACCTTGCGCCATGGACAGTTACCCTACCCGGCTTAGCTATTATGTTTACAGTGATCGTGATTAACCTCGTCGGTGAAGGTGTTCGCCAAGCGCTAAATGCAGGAATCGAATAATGCCGTTACTTGATATTCGACATCTAACCATCGAGATTGAGACCCCTCAAGGAATGGTTAAAGCGGTAGATCGAATGAGTATTACCCTCAATGAAGGGGAAATTCGTGGCTTAGTAGGTGAATCAGGCTCTGGTAAGAGCTTGGTTGCAAAAGCGATTGTCGGGGTTTGTAAAGAGAACTGGAAGGTTTCCGCAGACCGAATGCGCTTAGGTAATATCGACCTGCTGCAACTGACGCCGAAAGAAAGACGCCGAGTGATCGCCCGCGATATCGCGATGATCTTCCAAGAGCCATCGACGTGTCTTGATCCTTCTGAAAAAGTAGGCAACCAGCTCGTTGAAGCGATCCCTTCCCATTCGTTTGAAGGTCGCTGGTGGCAACGATTTAAGTGGCGTAAGAAGCAAGCGATCGCGTTACTGCACAAAGTGGGCATCAAAGACCACTCTCGCCTAATGGACAGTTACTCTTATGAGCTGACCGATGGTGAGTGTCAGAAAGTCATGATCGCAATGGCGATCGCTGCCAAGCCAAAAGTCTTGATTGCAGATGAGCCAACCAACGATTTAGATCCAATTACACAGTCTCAAATATTGCGCCTGTTGAGTCGTATGAATCAGATCAATAACACCACCATCGTACTGATCGGCCATGACTTAACCACCATTACCCAATGGGCGACTCGTATTACCGTGATGTACTGTGGTCAATCTGTAGAATCCGCTGATACGCCGAAGCTGTTGGACGCACCCAAGCACCCATATACTGTTGCTCTGCTAAAAGCGATGCCAGACTTTAACGATTGGATTCCCCACAAAGAAAAACTCCAGTCTTTGCCAGGGTCAATTCCACCGCTGCAACACCTTCCTATTGGTTGTCGATTAGGGCCTCGCTGCCCATACGCACAAAGGCAGTGTGTCGAGATCCCACATACGAAACGTATCAAGAACCATAAGTTCAACTGTCACTTCCCTCTGAATATGGAGAAGAAAAAGAAATCATGAGTGCATTATTAGAAGTCAGTGATTTGTCTAAAGACTTTACGACTCGCTCTGGTCTTTTCCGTAAAAAGATTCATCAGGCGGTGAAGCCAGTTAGCTTTTCTCTTGAAGCAGGCCAGACAATTGGTTTTATCGGCCAGAATGGTTCTGGCAAATCAACATTAGCCAGAATGCTCGCAGGCATGGTGGAGCCAACCGCAGGCGAGATCCGCGTGAATGGCGAAAAGCTAGAGCACAAAGACTACTCGACTCGTTGTAAGCTGATTCGAATGATCTTCCAAGATCCGAATACGTCACTTAACCCGCGCATTCAGATCGGTCGAATTCTTGAAGGTCCATTAAAGCGAAACACCAACATGCCTCCAGAAGCTCGTATGCGTCGTGTGAAAGACACACTACTGCGCGTAGGCCTTCTACCGGAACATGCGTATTTCTACCCTCAGATGCTTGCTGCAGGCCAGAAACAAAGGGTTTGTTTGGCTCGTGCCTTAATACTTCAGCCATCCATCATTGTTGCTGATGAAGCTTTAAATGGTTTGGACATGGCAATGCGCTCGCAAATCATCAATCTGTTCTTAGAGTTACAAGAAGAGATGGGCGTATCGTTCGTTTATGTATCTCAACACCTCGGTATTGTTAAGCACATTACCGACAAGATTATTGTCATGCATGAAGGCAATGTGGTTGAGAGTGGGGAAACAGATCAAGTGCTAACCAATCCAACTCACCAAATCACCCAAAGATTGGTTGAGAGCCATTTCTCCAAAGCGCCGAACCACTAACCTGGAATCACGCTACATTTAGCAGAGGGGAAAAGTATGTATCGAACAGCTTCAATGCTTCCCCTCTTGTTGGTGCTGTTGTCCTTTAACGCGACAAGCACACCGCTCACATGGCTAGATAGAAGCTTCGTCGAAACTGCCTTTTATAACGTCGCGCTTCAACACGAATACTCCCAAGGCAACAAACCGCTCGCCAAGTGGAAACAACCGATCAAGATTTGGATCGATCATCGAGTGGGCGATGAGGAACTGCATCAAGAGATCACAGAGCTTCATATCAAACACTTATCTGAAGTCACCCAACATCCAATAACAATCGTCAGTAAAGAGTCCGAAGCGAACGTTAAATGGATATACACAAGGCAGAGCCAGTGGGTATCTGAGGCGAAATCGGTGCTCAAGCTCAAATCAACTCAACATTTAAATAGCGCCATCTGCACGGCGGGCTATAGAACCAATTCTAAAGGCGAGATTGTATACGCTGGGATTGTAATCCCGGTTGATCAGGCAAGATCGCGAGGTAAGCTGGTCGCCTGTATCGTGGAAGAGATCACACAAGTTCTAGGCCTGCCGAATGATTCAGATAAAGCCTACCCTTCTATTTTCAACGACCACACGCCAGAAGACTTATTATCGCCGTTAGACGTAGTGCTACTGCAATTGCTGTATGAACCAGAATTGAAAGCTGGAATGACAAAATCTGAAGTAAAACCTATCGTTCGAAAGATACTCAAGAGATACAGCAAAACAGGTGTGCTTCAGCAAGCTTCTAAAGCCGCACAGCAAGCGCCTTTGTATCAGTTGATTGGGTATTGACGAATATACGTTGGAAGCAGCTTAGATGGGATAATTGAATGATAGCGCTGCCTAAGAAAGGCAACGCTGACTTACGATGTTACTGTATTACGAAAGAACTAGCGCTTAGCTGCCTGCTTTTTCAATTCGAAGTCGAACTCATCCGGGAACAAGATAACGCCTTCTTCTTGCTCGTTCGGGAATACTACAACAGCAAGTTCGTCGTCTTCTAGACCGTTCGTCCAGCGACTGTGCCATTTGTTCAACGAAATAGACTCAGCTTTACACTCAGACCAATCACCCGTTGCCCATGATTCTGCGAACTCTTGGTTTGGCCATACTGGAACACAATCTTCATCTTCTGTGTTCAGCATTACACAACCGTGTTCATCGGTTAAGATCCATACTTCACGGTTTGCTACGATTTCTTTCACACAGTATTTCAGGCGTTGCTCGCCCGTGTACTTGTTGATTTCAGCGATTTTTTTATCGTCTAGCTGTGTAGTCATCTTAATTTCCTACTTTAGTCAGTAACTTTGCTCTTAAAGCTATTTTATGCCGAGTGTTGTTAACTTCAAACATTATCGATGAAGAAGAAAGTCTACTTCAAAGAAAAACGCCTGCTAAATAAGCAGGCGTTTAATATTAAGCGACTTGATTAAACAAGCTCACCTTGTAGCCAAGGCCAGCCTTGCTTCTTACGGCTTAGTGTATTTTCCATCATTAATACGCCGCCTTTCTCGTGCTTAACCAATTTCTCAGCCCACTCACCTTTGTATAGAAGACGAGTTTGAGCAGTAGTGATATCTGTTAGCATTACCGCAGCGAACGCTAGACCGTCTTTCTCACAACGCTCTTCAAGATCAGCTTCTAGCGCTTCGATCATGCCGTCTACTTGCTCAAGAGTCGCAAGTTCAACTTGACCAACAACAACATCACGACCGTTGAATGGGTAGCCTTTAAGGTCTTTTTCTACTAGCTGTGCAGCAGATAGGCCTTCGATGTTTGTTTTTGCGATTAGAAGCGCTTTGATGAATGCATCAACGTCAGTTACGCCAGCAATTTCAGCAAGCTCAGCAACCGCGTCTTTGTCTTTTTGAGTACATGTTGGAGAAGCGAAACCAACTGTGTCTGAAAGAATTGCAGACATCATTAGTTTAGCGATTTGTTGAGAGATTGCGTGACCTTCAATCTTGAACATGTTGAAAAGTACAGTGTTTGTACAACCAACAGGCCAGATCCAAGCTTCCATTGGGTTTACTGTCATCACGTCGCCTAGACGGTGGTGATCAACAATACCTACGATCTCTGCATCAGCAACATCATCTGGTGCTTGTGCTAGATCTGAGTAGTCTACTAGCCAGATTTTCTCACCAGCAACAGAAGTACGAAGCTCTGGCTTTTCAGCACCAGCGACTTCTAGAATGTGTTGAGTTTCGCGGTTGATCTCGCCTTGGCGAATTGGTGTCGCTTCCTCGCCACGAGCCTTAAGAAGCTCAGTTGCAACTAACGCACTACAAATACTGTCACTATCAGGGTTTTTGTGACCAACAACTAAAATCATGTTTCTTCCTATTACACTAACAATTATGACTCTACCTTTAGAGCCTCTCTTTATTAGCCATACTTTACCTCATTTTTTTAGATTGGTCATGTTTCGTGGGTTTAGCCAATAGTAACAATAGATAAAAAAACAACAAATGCAATTGATAATTATTATCATTCGTATATATTTATCTTAAGCCACTAATTTTGAGTAACACCTATGGATCGACTAATCTCTTTTTTGCCAAGCAGTAGTGCTGCGAAAACAACTCAGTTTTCACTGTCATTTAAGCGCCTGCTTTTGCCTGTCTCACTTGCAGCTTTGGTTGCAGCCCCAGCTACACGAGAGCTGACGGTGACTACTTTGTCAGACGCGTTTTGGGCAGTGTCTTGTTATGTTGCTTTAACCTTGGCTATTTACCACTGGTTAAGTCTGTACATAAACAAAGATAACGTCTTCAATAAGCTCGTCCATCAATCTCGTTCAAACCAAGTGGTATTCGCGGCTCTCATGGGCGCGTTGCCCGGCTGTGGCGGTGCGATAGTGGTTACCACACAATTTATCTCGGGCAAACTCGGATTCGGCGCAGTTGTTGCTGTGCTCGTCTCAACCATGGGTGATGCGGCCTTCCTGCTCATAGCGAGCGAGCCTAAGACAGGTTTAGCCATGATGGCGATGGGCGTGATCGTGGGTACTGCGTCAGGCCGAATCATTAACTTGTTTCACGCAGACGACTTCTTACGCCCAAAAAAAGCAGAGAAAAATGAAGCCGTTCACAGTTGCTCATCTCAATCCCAAGACAAAGAATCCGTCTCTAAAAAGGCGATCAACCTGCAAGGTTACCTATGGTCAGTGCTGATTATTCCCGGCGCTGCAGTAGCTCTACTTGGCTCTTTTCAAGTCGATGTAAACGAGTTACTCGCGTTGCCTGAAATGTCGATGGAATGGGCGGGAACAATTTTATTGATTAGCTCGATGTTTCTATGGGGCCTCACTCGGGAAATTGAAGATTACAAATCAGCAGTAAGTGAAGATGAGAAATGTTTAGGCTCACATCCACTGCAAAAAACCGCTCAAGACACCAACTTTGTGACAGCGTGGGTTGTGGTTGCCTTTCTTTTCTTTGAATTTGGCTCTGTGATAGCAAATGTTGATTTTGCGACGCTATTCTCAAGCTGGGGCATCATGCTCCCCCTGGCTGGCGTGTTGATGGGTTTGCTACCGGGCTGTGGACCGCAATTATTGGTCACTAGCTTATACCTTTCAGGCGCCCTGCCACTTTCGGCTCAGGTAGGTAACGCAATTTCAAATGATGGTGACGCGCTATTCCCTGCGATTGCGATGGCTCCCAAAGCGGCACTGGTCGCGACCTTATACTCTAGTGTGCCCGCACTAATCTGTGCTTATAGCTACTGGTTTATATTTGAGATCTAACTTGAGTAGAGTTAACTCCATAGGCTTCTGTAAGGTCGGTACTTTGTATCGGCCTTTTTGTTTCCGCCTGCTTAAGTCTTTCCACAGGTTCTTTTTACATTCCCTTCCTGCTTCACTGCTTCTACCACCTCTCTCAAACAGCGCGTTACAGCCTGTCTCAAAAACGCCCTCTATTAGCCCTGTATAATGCTTATTTAGAAACACCAACACTGATATCAAAAATACAAAAAGCCCCTGTAAGAGTGCTTACAGGGGCTTTAATTCAAGCTTTAATCTTGGTTCTTAAGACAAGACTTAAGAAACTTCGATTGGACCACCGAATGAAGTTACTGGAGGCAGTTTGCCTTGGAACTTCTCGAAATCAACCAAACATGTGTTTGCTGACGTTGCTTGAGCAAGTTCAGACGTACCGATATCTTGAGTCAGTGTGTTTGGATCGCCGTATGTATCTAGCGCGCCCACTTTCTCGTTGATCGGACCGTACCAAGCACCTTCTTCGATACGAACAACACCAGGAGCATAGCTATCCATTAGAACAGCACCCGCTAGTAGTTGACCACGGTCGTTGAACACACGTACTACATCGCCATCTTTGATGCCTTTCTTCTTAGCATCTACTGGGTTGATGTAGATTGGCTCACGGCCTTGTACCGCGTAAGTCGCACGCCACTCTTCAGATTCACACATCTGAGAGTGAAGACGCTTGTCTGGGTGACAAGATTGTAGCCAGTACGGGTGTTTGTCAGAGCCTGGACCACCGTGTGAACGTTCAGATTTCTCGAACCACATTGGGTGTTCTTGACAGTGCTCGTAGCCCATATTGCCAACAGTACGGCTTGTGATTTCGATGAAACCAGAAGGTGTACCTAGTGCGTTGATCTCTGGATCTTCACGGAATGAAGCGTGACGAGTCCATGGCTTACCTTTACCGAAGTCTAGGAAACCTTTCTCCCAGAACTCAGCAAATTCAGGCATTTCAAAGCTGCCTTCATTTGAAGCGCGACATTCGTCGTACAGTGATTTAACCCACTGCATTTCGTCCATACCACGCGTGTAATCGTCGTAACGACCCCAACGCTTAGTTAGGCTAGACATGATCTCGAAGTCAGTCTTAGACTGGAACAGAGGATCCACTAGCTTGTGCATTGCGATCAAACCACGGCCAGAGTATGCGCCATAACCATCAATATCGTTTCGTTCCCACTGAGTACATGCAGGAAGCACGATGTCAGAGTGACGACAAGTTGCAGTCCAAGCAAAATCAACAGCCACTACAGTTTGTAGGCTCTTGAATGCTTTACGCATCTTGTTGCGATCTTGGTGGTGGTGCCACGGGTTGTTACCACTAAATACCATCATCTTGATATCAGGTAGTGTTACCGTTGAACCATTCGCTTTGATCTTCTTACCAGGCTCTAGCAAGCTATCAACCCAACGAGCAACTGGGATTACGCGGCTGTAGCCGTTGTAATCTGTGTTGGTGTACTTAGGTGATTGACCTTGGTCGATGTTCAGCGGGAAAGAACCCGGAGCAGCGAAGCCAGTTGAAGATACACCGATACCAGAGTAGTGGTGACCGTAAGAGATACCACCGCCCGGTAGACCAATTTGGCCAACCATTGCTGCGATAACTGCACACATCCAGTAAGGTTGTTCACCGTGCTCTTGACGTTGGATACTCCAACCAACAAGAATCTGTGTACGACCGTTAACCAGCATCTTAGCGAAGTCACGAATAGAGTCCGCGCTTGCGCCACAGATAGCAGAAGCCCATTCTGGCGTCTTCTCAACTCTGTCTTTCGTTTCACCTTGAACGTACTTGATGAAATCTTCAAAACCTAGACAGTAAGTTTCGATGAACTTCTTGTCGTATAGGCCTTCGTTGTAAAGAACGTGAGCAACACCAAGCATGAACGCCACATCAGTTTGTGGGTTGATGTACATTTGCTCGTTTTCTAGGTAACGACCTGTTTTGTTTTTAACAGGGTCAACAGAAACAACGTTGATCTCTTTCTTAGCAACTTTTTCTTTCAGCTGTTCTAGGTATGCGAACGACTCGTGAGTCTCACATGTCCAACCTACTTGAAGGTTTTTAACTGGATCGTTACCCCAAAGAACAATGTTGTCACTGTTTTCTAGGATAAGTTCCCAAGATGTACCTTGTGCGTAAACTTCAGTAGAACCTAGCACGTAAGGCATGATCGTTTGACCAGCACCTGTTGAGTAGTCACCGATTTTCTTCACAGAGTAACCGTGAAGTGCCATTGCACGTTGCATGTGGTTAGTACAGCTATGGAACTGACCTGTTTGTCTCCAACCAGTTTGACCTGTGTGAAGCGCCCATGGACCGTAATCTTTCTGTACGCGCTCTAGCTCGCGGTAAACAAGGTCTAGTGCCTCATCCCAAGTCACACGAATAAAGCGGTTGTTACCACGTGTGTCTGCGCTGTATTTATGCTTCTTCAACCAATCTAGGCGAACCATAGGGTAACGCACACGTGATGGGCTGTAGATAATACCTTTAATACCTTTCAACATCTCAGTTGGGTGCTGATCGATTTCTAGAGGTTTAATTTCTTGTACTTTACCCGCGTAAACGCGAGCTCGGAATGCACCCCAGTGAGAACCAGAGACTTTCCACGCGCCGTCTGTTTCTGCAGCAGACGCTGATGCCGACGCCAATAAGCTTGGACCGATAACCGATGCCGCACTTGTAGTAGCGACACCTTTCAGAAAACTTCTTCTTGTAATTGCCATTGTGTTACTCCAATTGACGTCTTATTAGTGATGGCCTTCAGAAAAATCTGATGAGTGCTTCTGTAGATACTTAAGAACCAGTGCTTCTGTATCTGTATCGAAGTTAACGAATGCAATCATACCATCTAGCATGCCTACCCAACCGTTAGCGCTGAAGTGAGCTTCATCTGGCTGTGAGTGACACGTTGAACAGTTAGATTGGTACGCTTGACCCGCTGCGTTCCAGATTGGATCGAAGTTATCAACCATAGACTCTTTCTTCATCCAAAGTGCTAGGTTAACTTCTTCCCATGGAAGGCCAGTAAGCTCATCTTCTTTCTTCTCACCAACAGTGATAACGTCACTTTGAGATACATCTTTCGTCAAGATTGCAGTTGAGATGTTCATACCGAAGTCTTCTTGGATTACACGTCCGAAGCCTTTCGCTTTACGCCAACCGTCGATTTGAATCTTGATCATATCGCCTTTTTCGTCGATAACCGCAACTTTACTTGCAGGGCTTAATAGACCCGCTTCAACTTCAGCTGTTTCATCTGTGTACATTGGTAGGTGACGAATAGAGATCACGTCTGAACCATTTGCGTAAGATGTGCTGCTTGCTACGTTTTCTAGCTCGCCAACAATACCGCTCGCTGATGCCATATCTAATGGAAGGTTGTGAGCAATACCTTTGTGACAGTCAACACAGCTTTGATCACGCTCTGCCGCGTTCTTCATCTGGATACGCGCTGTTGGGCGCATGTTTTCGAAATCCATTGAATCGTAGTTGTGGCAGTTTTTACACTCTAGAGATTTGTTCGAAGAGAAGCGATCCCATTCGTGTTTAGCCAGTTCGATACGACGAGCTTCGAATTTCTCAGGCGTATCTAGGTCACCAAATACTTGAGCGAATACTTCTTTAGAAGCTTGCATCTTACGAGCGATTTTTGCTGTCCATTCATGTGGAACGTGACAGTCAGGACAAGTAGCACGTACACCAGAAGTGTTTTTCCAGTGAACCGTTTCTTGTAGTTCTACGTATACGTTGTCACGCATGGTGTGACAGCTTACACAGAATTCTTCTGTATTTGTGTGCTCTAGAGCTGTGTTAAAACCGCCCCAGAAAATAACACCGGCGATAAAGCCACCCATAGTTAGTACACCAAGACTGATGTGTACTGCTGGGCGAGTCATTGTGCGCCATAATTTAACTAAAAATGATTTCATGTTTAGCTCTCTTAAATATTGATTTTAAAAAATGTTGTTACTAGAGGGCATTACATGCCGCCGTGAGCACCTGGAGGTCCGAATACAAACACTTGCAGTGCCCAAACTAGGAAGCCGTAACCGCCTACAAAAGCCACACTTAATATTGGGAAGAGAACCACCGCGATGAAGAGGAAAGACTTCCACTCCAGCGAATGTTTTTCGCTAGTTTCAATTTTATTAACATCACTCATACATTTTGCCTATTTTGTATTTAGTAATTTCGAGTAACCCATTCTATGGGGCTAAAGTTCTTAAGTATCTAACGACAAATTTTAGACCATACTCAAAGTAGGGTTCAATCAAATCTCCCGTTATAACCCTTGCTAATCAATACTTTTTTGAGCTCATCCAAAGTTGTTTTTAGTTAAACAAAGTTATTAAAAAGTATTAACAAATGTGAAGAATTAAGTATATTTCACAAATGTTAAATTCCAACACCTGCGCAACCTTATTGTAACCAATTTTAACGTTTTACCTACTAAGTAGTAGCCAAAAATGCCTCAAAAAACCAATATTTTGTGGTTTGATTGTTAAATTATTGAGTATTTTTTAAAGCAACGGCTGAGAAGCTGAAATGCATCATTTGGCACTTTCAGATATGATGGGGACCTACTTAAAAGGAAACATTATGCAAGACGTTATTGATATATCTTGGTGGCAGTTATTGTTCTTCAGCTCACTTCTCTTGCTACCCATTACCATCAACCACAAGTTAAAACTCGGCCTTGGCAAAGAGGCTTCTATCAGCATCATTCGTATGGTTATTCAGCTATTTCTGGTGGGACTTTACCTAGAATACTTGTTCACTTTGAATAGTTTGTGGGTCAATTTGCTGTGGTTATTTACTATGATTATCGTCGGTGCAAGCTCGATTGTTGAAAAATCTAGACTGCCAAGAAACCTACTTTTGGCTCCTGTCGCCGTTAGCCTTGCGGTAACTTGTGTACCTATTGTCTTGTTCATCTGCTTTTTCATCATTAAGCCGACACCGGTTTTTAACGCGCAGTACCTTATCCCAATCGCAGGGATGTTATTGGGTAATAGCTTAAGCAGTAATATCGTGGCATTGCAGAACCTGTTTGGTGCCTTTGAAACACAGAAATCAGAATATGAAGCAGCAATCGCGTTAGGCGCGTCTCCTACTTATGCTGCTGCGCCTTTTGTACGTAATGCAATACAGAAAGCGATGTCCCCTATCATGGCCTCTATGGCAACCACAGGCTTAGTAACGCTGCCGGGAATGATGACTGGACAGATCTTAGGTGGTGCTTCACCGATGATCGCGATTAAGTATCAACTGATGATCATGCTGGCGATTTTCGTGATGATGAGCTGCTCTTTAGCACTTGCACTTCACCTCTCATTGAAGACATCTTTAACCAAAGAAGGGCGAGTTCTCGCTCAAATACAGCCTTCGAAATAGCCTCCCTGCTCCACTTAGATCTGGTTACTCACTGAATTTGAGACAGGTTATCCACAGAAACTGTGCATATCTTCCCTTTGATACTTAAAGGTTTGGGGCTTGAGTAGTTCAGATTGTCTTAAGTGGTATACATTTTGGCATACTTAATTCAGCGTAACTCAATCTATTATCTTAGTGTCAGACTCAAATCTACTGGTAAGATATTTCGTAAAAGCTTAAAAACAGATAGCCTACGTCTAGCCCAATCTATCGTTAATAAAATCAGAAGGATGTGTATTCTCATGGAAGCAGAGAAAGAGTTTCTCGAAGCAGTGGTAGAGCAAGAACTGAAACGTGTAATAAGTGGTTATACAGCGATCCTTTATCCTCGTTCAAAATCAGCAAAACAGTTACAGCAAGTTTACCAAGCCTCTATTAGTTCCAAACTGGCTCATAATTACAGTCAAGACGATTACGGTTATTCCGAACCTGTCCATGTACCAACTTTCGCAGAATTTAAAATCGAGCGTATCAGCCGTAACCTTAAAAAATCCGTCCCACAAGTTCATGACGGTGATATTGGTATCGAGGATTATTACCACCAGCCACAACAAGACCTCAATTTAATCAATACTTTTAACTCTCATCTGTCCGAGCAAGTCCTTGCAAACAAGTTAACCGAGGCTATGGCAACACTCGAAACCTTGAAACAAACTTTTGAAATTCCAGTCCCTTCTGTAGCACCTGTTCCCGAAGTAGTAATAGACACCACACCATTATGGGAAGATGGTTTACAGCAATTAATAGACGACAAACAATCCCCTCTTTACCAAAACGATAAAGGGAAGGTAGCCGAGGTCAAAACCGTAGAGGAGCGTATCAAGTGGTTATCTGGTTACTTCTCCCACTTCTTCAATGGTAAGCGTTTATCTCAAATAACCTACCGAGAACTAGACGAGGCATTCACCACATTGTCAGATTATCCTCAAGAAAAGTTTTCACCTTATAACAAGCAAAGTATTGCAGAGAATATCCAAGAAGCTTACGACCAAACCGTAGAAGAAGATCGTAAACAGGCTAGTATTCTGATCCGTGCCAAAATGTTCCTAAACAAATACTTCGACTACTTTTACCGTAAATCTGTGATCGAGGTGAACCCAGTTACATTAATGCGCTACAACCAAACTAAACCAAAGAAGAAGCGCGGAGCTTACAACCAAGAGCAGTTATCTATCCTTGAAACCTGTTGCCTATCAGAGCCTCTCAGCGACTACACAGCAGCCCTTTTAATTATACGGTATGCTGGCTTGAGAAACATTGAAATCCTTCGCCTGACAGCCTCCAGCATCCTAGAATCTAATGGTGTGCCTTATCTAGACGTAATCGGTACGAAGAACGATAACTCATCCCGTAAAATCCCAATCCACCAGAAACTTTATGACCTCGGCGTGATAGACTACCTTACATCGAACGGTAAATTCAAAATAACCTCTCAGCAACTTACAGTATGGTTTTCTCGCCTCACGGATAAACTGAATCTTCCGACATTTACAGAGAATGATGAAATTCTAACTTTCTATTCCCTTCGACATTCTTACGCCACTTCCTTAGCTAATGTTCCTTCAGCCTCCGATCCACAAATCGACATATTAATGGGACACGCTATCAAGGGAACGAAACGCCACTACATCGGAGCACTGTCTTTACAGTCATTACACAAGATAATAAACCAACTCAGATAATTTTAACTTTGTCAAGAATATTTATTGAGAATAGTTTGCATTTACAGTCAACCTCGTGCTATAATTACTAGTATAAATAAGGGATTGAGAGTGGTTACTTTCTTCCCTAACTAAATGAAACAATACAATTCGACCTACACTGTCTGCGCTCAATCCAGACTGGTGGGTTTTCTGCATCCTAAATTCGAGGTATCCCTTTTATGAAATTACAATTCGAGCAAGAAATTGCTAAGGCTTTTACACACTGCTTTGGTGGTCAATACAACAACATGGTCTTTGTGTCCTGCATCCTTTCAGACATTCCAGTATCAGACATCATCGCCAACCCTTTTAACTTTGGTTTACAAAACTTATCCCGTGCCACCATTTACAGCACATACAGCCGCACCAAACGCAAACTTAGAGACGGTGGTTTCATCAATGAATAATGATTTTACTTGTTACCTCGTAGGTTTCGCCCTTGGTGTATTAGCAAGCCACCCCTTAACAGCAACACTCGCAAATGACCTTTTCCACCTTTTAACCCAAATCAAATAAGGAGACATTTTATGTCTATCAAGAAACAAATCGCACCTCAAGCAGTCATTACTAATGAAGCTCACAAAGCTAACACAGTTTTACGTTCAGCCTTTCCGAAGGTGGAGCAATTCATCGCTTATGCAGAATCCCGATGGGTATCATTCAACGGTTTAGTAATTGACACCTTTTTAAACGAAGCCTCTAACCCTGAAACAATCGAAACCCACGCCCACCACTTCGGACACGAACTATTTTCATTCGAAGACGACATTACCCTAAAGGAACTGGTACTGAATGAAGCTTAAAAACCTGACCTATTACAATTGGGAGGAGTTCTATTCCTTCCTATACACCCAAATAGCTAACGCCGGACACTTCCACATTCATAGCACCACCGCGGAGGTCATAATTCATTCAGTTTTAGGATTACCTAGACACCAAATCCACGAAATCATGGTTGAGAAATTCTCTGACCGTGAGTTCAACCCCCAGTACGTTAAATCTATCGCCAACAAGTACCGAGAAATCATCACCGAATTAAAGGAGCAATTAAAATGAAAAGTAATGCAAAAGTAGAAAAGAAACTTGAACAACTAATGAAGCGTTTTGATACAGCAATGTTGAATGCAATGGTGGATTCCGAGTTTATTCATGAACACCAAATCCGTCAGATTCAGATCCGTAAAGAGTGTCGTGATAAAACTTTAGCTATTCAGAAACAGTATGGTGTAACTCCCATGTTTTCATCCTCTGAACTTAAGCAACAGGAAGATACTTACCACCACAACCGCCAACAGTTTGAACAACATTACCCAGAATCTCGCCACCTCTTTTCTTGCAAGTATCTATAAGGAGCTAATCAAATGAAATCTACAAAACTATGTCTATATGGTGATGAGATGAAAATACTCTCTGACCTACAAAAACAAAACCCAGATGAGTCTATTACTCAACTTTTAAACCGTATCGTCCGTGAACATTCCCAACGTGAGGAAAACACTAAATGCAAGAAGGCAACCAAGAAGTAAAATCGGTTTGTGCTGCTGGTGGTTGTCGTAAAAAGCCCAAAGGTAAATCTAAGTATTGTGGTGATACCTGTAAAAAGAAAGCCAGTAGAAGTAAAACTAAGAAAGCGAAATCCAAATCTCAAACCAAAGCAAAACTAACCTGTTCAAATTGTCCAAACCCAATCAGCTACGGCAACAAATCAGGTCTATGTAAATCTTGTAAAGACCTCGAACGTATCGAACACCGTAAAGCCAACCTTTACCTATGCACTATTTCCGAGTGGTTAATCCATCACGCAGTAAGGCATGGCACAGTAGAGGTTTTACCTCGTGACAAGGACGGTATGGTTGCACTTTTAAAGCTCCGCTCATTCGCCCTTAAAGCTAACGGTCTGACTTTTAAAAAGGACACTTGGGAACTGGATAATTCCAAACGTTGTTACCATATCTGTCACCGCTTCCCACTTAAAGCTGAAGGTGGACGTATTGGTTTATTTGTTCGAGATAACCTTGTATTAGCTCCCGCAAGCCTTAACCTTAAAATGGGTAATGCTATTGGTTGTGAAAATGGACTATGGCTAGACCCAACTAATCTAGACCCAAAATTTAAAGTTTATAAAGGAATGGGTGGTGAAAGAATCTTCAACCTAATCGCTGAATGGTGTCCCTACATTGTTGAACACTTAATGCAGAAGACCAAAGACGGTGCATATCGTTTTTCCATTGTCCGTAATCGAAACAAACCAACCAAGCAACCTAAGGATATAGCAGGTCTTTATGATTACGATGTTTTTGACCATGAATGTATTGAGTCTTTCGGTAATACCATAAGTTTAAATGATTACTACCACGGACTTGAGGGTTATATATATGACCAAGGTTTTATGCACCTACTTACCACGCCAGCATCACCAAAAGATGTCCGTGAAATAGATGTGGAGGATGACTTAGAACACCTTTTTTAAACTCTACAAAAACTATAACGTTATAGCTAGTGCTTACCCGTCACATTAATGTGCACATAATTTACCTCTCAGCCCAGTCATACCAAGGGCTACAGCCAAAAAAACCGTGACACTTTTACCCTTATTTGTGCACAAAACACCTATCCAAGCACTAACCACATTCAAGGGGGCTTTCCCCCGCCACACTGTTCTTACTGAACAATACTGTTCTTTTTGAACAACACCATTTTAATTTATTCATTTTTCTTGAGGAGGAAAAAATGATTTACCCGAGATTACAGATTTATGATTACCACCGTGCACAACACGATTACCACTATCGGAACATCGTTCCAGACACGCTTTCCATACTTAAAACCATTGAACAGCCCTTACAACTCTCACACTGGTTACAAAGACCCAATTACAAACAACATTATCCTTTACCGAGATACACCCATAAACCTAAGAAAAGAAAAATCATATTACCAAGAAATCTTCCAGAATCATTCAAACGTAGTATTAGTATTTCCCCAAACCTTACCCAAGGCAAAAATAGACACATACAAGAAAAACGGTTTCACAACCTACAGAGAAAACGAATTCCAAATCCACACAAACCAATACCTATTTAACAACATGGATAAGTTATCCACCCATTTACCAAGACAAACAATCCCTAACACCTCATGGTCTGGTGACAAAGGTAGTGCATGTGAAGACCAATTCTTTCGTAACACTTCCTACGCCCTTGCAGATAACAACAAATACTCTGAAACATTCCGTGACCCATCAGGCAAACCCTACAAAGCTATGTCAGACGCTTTTTGCCCAATAACAGGACAACACATTGAAATCAAATCCCGTGGTTTAAACACTCACCCTGATAAACAATCCTGCGAAACCATGACAAACAAACTCTACCAATCTGGAACATACGATAAATTCACAGCCCTATGGCACTCATGGAGTCACAACATTTACAAACAACATGGAGTAAGTCAAAAACTGCAGGACAAATTTATAATCTTATTCCCAGATAACGCCATCGAATCCGGTAAACTCTCCGACCTAGATATGTCCCGTATGTTCGCCCTCGACATCGACTTCGATACTTTCAGCGGATACCAACAACGCATCAACAACAACATTACCTCGTACTTCCCCAACCTTGATTCTGTATCCCCGAAGTTGCGAATCCACTAGCGAAACCACTGTATTATTCACTAACTCACCCTCATCAATCAGGGGGTGCATCCCTGTATTATTCACTAGTTCTTTTCCACCTCCACTTCGGGGTATCTTTACCTCTAAACCTCCCAACCCTTTGTTATATCTGAGTTCTTACCCTGATATGACTCATTCTCGCACGAGAACCTCACTCTCACTTCTACCTTCCCACAATTCCACTCCCAAACACTCCCTGACAAGCTTCAGCGTCATTCTCCAACCTTTGTAATACCTACCTTCGTATACACTACTTGGTAATCTCCCGTCATTCTTAGACCCCTTTAAAATACCTCCATTTGCTAAGAAAACCCCTCGCGCGCGCCTCATTTCGACAAACATAGAAATAATACACACATTTTTACACCCTCACGACAGTGAACCCCTTATTCCATAAGGAATCCCTAATAAATCTACATGTGTAATACGAATAGAATTAAGTGTAATCCTTATATAAATAATGTGTTTTTATGTGATATTAAGTGATATTAATGTATATACCTGTTAGAAACTCTATCGTAATTATTGACACTGTTAGTAACCCATCCACCTTAGTTATTGACACCTATATTCAGAGTGTTAGAATCTATGTAGTTTTTGACACCTAAGGAGTTTACACATGAGCTATATCGGATATGCACGAGTCTCAACCCAAGACCAAAACCTTTCCACTCAGATCGAACAACTGGAATCAGCAGGATGCACCAAGATATTCCATGGTAAGCAATCTGGTAAGTCCGACGACAACCTTTCCAAACTCCGTGAAATGGTGGATTACGTAAGAGAGGGCGACATAGTATTAGTAACCAAGTTTGACCGCCTTGGTCGTTCCCTTAATCAGATCCTTGAAACAGTTCAAAAGCTACAATCCAAGGGTGTAATGGTAAGAACACTGGATGGACAAGTAGACACAAGTAACGATACCCCTATGGCAAAAGCTTTCACTCAACTACTTGGTGTATTCGCTGAACTGGAACATGGCATGATAACCGACCGCCTCCAATCTGGACGACAACGCACAGGACGACTTGGTGGTAGACCTTCAAAGCTAACCCCTGACCAACGCCAAACAATTAAGCACCGCCACGCTCAAGGTGAATCACAATCAGCTTTAAGTCGTGAGTATGGTGTATCACGAGCAACCATCATCAACATAGTTAAATAGAACACTGTTCGATATTTCTACATTCTAAGAAAAAATTATATGGGTAGCGGGGGAACTGGCTCAACACCCCTTAATCGGGTTTTAAGATATTTCTAAATCCACTCCCACAGAAACACCCATACCCTTTATTTCCCGCCCTCAGAATTTTTGGTATACTTTTTGGCATACATTCACCCTCTGAAACTACTTATCCTTCAACTTATACACAGAAACTGTGGATAACCAAATCAATATAGATCCTTTTTTGTCCATTTCGACCCAAGGGAAGATCATCGCCTTTGATCTTTGGGTGATTTCAAAGACATATACACACATGGTAATCAGCGCTGTTGCGTACTCAGATGATCATTAGAGAGATGAAGAAGTAGGTTTTCCACAAATAAAAAACGGCCTGCAATGCAGACCGTCTTGTAAATGTCATAAGTCAGTTCAGTGTTTTCACTGCGCCTTAACTCATCTCGTCAACTGAGTTAGTCACGCCATCTTTGTCGATAGCGCCACCTTTATTAGTCACGTAGGTAGATCAACCAGTACCACATGCCAACAAAGATACCGCCGCCAATGATGTTACCGATGGTAACGGGCAGCAAGTTGTTCATCAAAAAGTCCGCCATGTTCAGATCAACATAGTCCGCTGGGTTAGCGCCTGTCATTGTCCAAAATTCAGCCGGAGCAAATGTTTTGATGCCGATAGCTAAAGGCACTTGGAACATATTCGCAATACAGTGCTCGAAACCAGCCGATACGAACATCGCAACAGGCAAAATCATTACCGCAATTTTGTCAGTCAGTGTGCGTCCACTAAACGTCATCCATACCGCGATACAAACCAATACATTACACATGATGCCGAGCGCGATAGCTTGGATAAAATCGTGGTGCATCTTATGTTGGGAGATCGCCATTGCATTCAAACCCACTTGACCGTGGTCGAACATGTACTGTTTGGTCAGTAACATACAAGCCACCAGCAGCAATGCGCCAATCAAGTTACCTACATAAACTGTAGCCCAGTTCTTAACGAGCGTGCGCCAACTAATCTTGCCACTTGCACGAGCAACCAGAGTCAGCACCGAACTGGTAAATAGCTCACCACCGGTAACAACAACGAGAATTAAACCCAAGCTAAATGCAAGGCCACCTAATAGGCGAGTAATACCCCAAGGCAAATCACCAGCACCAGTCGTTACGATGGTGTAGAACACAAACGCAATACCGATGTGTATGCCAGCGGAAATCGCTAGGAGAAAAGATTTGATTGGATCTTTGGTTGCTTTACCTACGCCAATATCTGCAGCGCGCTCAGCCATTTGTGGCGGTAATAATGAGTCAAATTGGTTTAGATTCATGATGATTTACATTTTGAAACATGTCGTCGGGAGCGCGATAATCCTCTCTTTCATTTCTGAATTCAAGAGCTATTTTAGGCACAAAATAGCTCTAACAGCCTTGTTGAAAGCAAATAGTCCGAGTTATTCCAAATTCATACGACTTTAGTAGTAAAAAGAAAACTCTGCTGAATGATTAGTTATCAGCATAGAAAATAACACACCTATAAATATCAACAAGTTACGTTAAAACCAAAAGAATAACGTACACTAAAATGGCTCACAGAGCGCTTTTATTTCTAGATTTTGACATAGATCAACAGAACGTAAAAAAGCGCCCTAAGGCGCTTTTAACTCAATCACAAATAAAGAAATTAGTGATGCTAAACCGAAGGTTCAATCACTTCTTCTGATGATTGTTCTAGGGTTGAATCCTCTAGAGTAGATTCAACAGCCGGGGACATCACACCAGAGTCACTTTCGTTGGCAACTTTGCCACCTAAGCTTTTCAAACTATCCACTAACTCTTCTAAGCTTTTAATGTGAGCATCACTCTTGGTAATCTGCTCACCGAGCAACTCACTGTGCTTGGTTGCTTCAGACAGTTGCTGCGCTTGCTTCTGGTTTTCAGACTCCAGCTTAGCCAATTGCTCAGTCAAAGTTTCAATCTCTGACTTTAAAAGCCCTGTCATATCAGAGCTTTTTAACGCCTTAACACTCGCTACTATCTTCTGTGATTGCTGACGTAAACCAACATCACGGTAATCTTCATCATTAACGATTTGTGAAATGCTCAGTAGCTGGTTCTCGGCATTCAAAACCGACTGTTCGAACTGGTCGCCTTTTACGCTCGCCAGCACTTTGACTTCATGAGCGACACTGCGCACGTGGTTCAATTCAAACTCTGCAGCGTGAACCGCGTCTTCAATGATCGACTTTTCACGAGGGCTAGCTTTCACTTGGCTTTCGGCCAACGCAATTTGAGATGCTGCCTTAGCAAAGGTAAGCGGAGCAACGTCATCAAAATCTTCATCTTCCAAGAACTCTAATTCGTTCTTCAAAGGTTCGATGTATTTCTTATGCGCCACTTTAACTTCTAATAAGCGAGCATTGTTAAGAAATTCCACCTGCGCTTCTTGAGCGTCTTCAAGCTCATCGACCAGCACATACTCGAACAACTCGCTGTATTCTGAATACAAACGTTTGTAGCTCGAGGTAAACATGGTATCTGCGCCAAGAAACTTCAGGTAATCCATTTGGACAATCGAATCCGCGAGTACTCGATCAGCCTTCTTCTTTAACACTAAGATCGAGTCATAGTTTGATTTGATCAAAGCGATTTTTTCATCGAAGGCTTCAGCGTAAGTTAGGCTCGAAAAAATGGAGTAACTCTTGGTTATCCGAGTTTCGTCTTTAAGTAAGTCCGCATAAATGCTTTCAGCATCATCCCATGCGTCTAATAGTTCATTGTAATTCTCTGGTGCATAGAGAGACAATTGATCATGATCTTCAAGCTTAACTTCCCATTCGGAGTAAACGCTTTGGACAGACTGAAATGAACGGACCTCTATTGTCGATTCATTATTGTTGTTTGTGGTTTGGTTCGCGTCTGTCTGCTCTGAGGGTGTGCTTTGACAACCTGAGATAGCAAATAGCATACTGATCGTTAATGCTACTTTGTTCGCTCTCACTTATGCATATCCTTTTTATACAATATTCGCTCAATGCAAATTATTTCTAGTCACAATATATTACAACCACTTAGCAATAAACATCACTGATGATTTAAGTGGGTGCAAATCACCCAATATAACCAAAATAAACTCATCACTCGATGATTAATCAATCAATTTGGTATCACTTATCAATTCTCTTTATTTGCTATTGCCTGAGCCGAGAATGCGCACTAAGGTGAAGGTAGAGAACGTTATGAATATATAGGTTAATTATGAAGTACAACGCTGAACATATTGCTGATTTAAACCTCCTTCTTCAATTTGATGTAAGTAGTGCAGCTACTGGAATTAAAGTCCATCAAGAGGCTGCTCAAGAAACTCAAGACGCTGTTAAGCGCCTATTCGAAAAAAACCTTTGTACTCAGCCAGACGGCGGTTACCTAACAGATGAAGGTATCGAGATGGCAGAGCGCGCAGACAAGCTTCTTCGCGTACTAAACTAAAGCTCCATTGTTCTAGTAAAAACTCCACTTGCTTCGGCCGTGGAGTTTTTTCATTTTTGGGCAAAGCTTTGTTAGGCTTATTGTAAATTCGTCATTTGCAGTTGTGAGGAACACATGGCTTCTATATTTATTGTCGGTGCAGGATGGGTAGGTGCACCTTTATCTGAACATTTAGAAAAACATGGTAACCGAGTAGTGGTCACGAAAACGACCCAAGCGGGAGCAGATGCCATTGGTAGCGAACAAATTCCATGTGAAGTGTTTAGCTTTGATTCATCCGATCCACAACAGACTATCGGGCGACTCTATTCATTGTTACTCGAAAACAACACTGAAATTGTGATTGGCAGCTTCCCTCCTGGCTTTAGAAAAGGAGCAGGACAAGAGTATGCCGACTACTGGCAGCAACTCACCAATGCATGCCAAAAGGCCAACATTAAAAAGCTCATTATGGTTAGTTCAACTACGGTATACCCAACTAAGCCGGGTGTGCTGAACGAGCTGGATGCATCACTCCCCCTTTCGACCTCAGATAACGAGCACGCGTCTTTATTTTCCGATAACGCACGAATCATGCTGCAAGCTGAACAGTCAGTGATTGATTCCGGTATCGACTACACCATTCTTCGCTTTAGTGGCTTAATCGGCCCAAGCCGTCACCCATCACGCTTCGCAAGCAAGTTAAAACAAGTCAGCACTCAAGCTCCAGCCAACATGCTGCACCTTGATGATGCAATTGGTGCTGTCGATTTCGCTATCAGTCAACTGCACAATGAAATAGTTAACGTGACCACACCAAATACAGTCAGTAAGGCGGAGTTTTATGCCGCGGCACTGAAAAGCGCCAACAGCAGTGAGCCTCTGCCCGCTGTTGTTGATACCCCAGACAAGTTAATCTCTTCGAAGAAGATTCTCGACTTAGGTTATTCATTTAAATTCGAATCCACACTGGACGCACTTCATGACTGAACAATCTATAGCTAACAAAGATCCCAACATAAAACTGCATCGCTCAGTCGACACCCTTTGGAACTTTATGTCTATGGGTCACAAGGTTACGCCTTCCGACTGTATCTTTGTATTGTGTAGCAACGATACTCGCGTCGCTGAATATGCAGCCGAGCTTTATCACCAAAAGGTCGCGCCTTACATCGTTTTTTCTGGCGGTGTTGGACGCTTTACCGAAGGAAGCTTTGAGCGCTCAGAAGCAGAAGCATTCGCTTCTATCGCACGAGATTGTGGTGTGCCTGACTCTGACATTATCATAGAGAAACACGCGACAAATACTGGGGAAAATGTACGATTCACTCATGAGTTGCTGACAGAAAAAGGGTTATCGCCGAAGAGGTTAACCTTAGTTCAGAAGCCCTTCATGGAGAAACGTACCTACGCCACCTTCAGTAAACAGTGGCCTGACGAAACTTCCGAGATTACCGTGACGTCACGATGGCAAACTTGGGATGATTACTTTAACGAAGAGCTACCGTTAGACATGGTGTTAGGCGCATTAATTGCTGATTATGAGCGAATCAAAATCTACCCAGCGAAAGGCTTTCAGATTGAGATGCCGATCCCCGACGACGTTGACCACGCCTATCAAGCATTGAAGAAGCTCGGTTTCGAATAAGCAAAAGTTAGATTTTGAACAAAGTAAAAGCTCGGCTTGGAAGAAAGCAAAACACAGGCCCAATAAACAAAAACGGTGACACTTGGTCACCGTTTTTCGTTCTTTCGCGTTAGCAATGTCAGCATCTGTAGGTCAGCTTATTTACCTAACGCTTCTTTGTAGTGCAGACGGCAAACAGAAACGTATTTATCGTTACCACCAATAGCTACTTGGTCACCTTCAGCAATCGCCACACCATGCTCGTCGGTACGAATGACCATGTTCGCTTTACGGCCACAGTGACAAATTGTTTTAAGCTCAACAAGTTTATCTGCCCAAGACAGTAAGTAACGGCTACCTTCAAACAGTTCACCCAAGAAATCGGTACGTAGGCCGTAACAAAGTACTGGGATATGCAGCTTATCAACCACCTCTGTTAATTGGTACACCTGCTCCTTCGATAAAAATTGGCACTCATCGATCAACACACAATGACGCTTTTCTTCCTCATTGAGCTTTTTGATCGCATCAAACATGTTGGTGTCATTTTTAAACAGCTGAGCTTCAGATTGCAGACCAATTCGTGAGCTCACTTTACCGATACCATAGCGATCGTCCAACGCTGCCGTAAAGATCACTGGCGTCATGCCACGTTCTTGGTAGTTGAATGAAGATTGAAGAAGCGTTGTTGATTTACCCGCATTCATTGCCGAGTAATAAAAATACATCTGAGCCACAGAAATATTCCTGTTAATTAAAAGTTGAAGATAGAAAAGGTGAAAATAGAGAATTCGTGCTAGAAAAAAGGGCTGAAAATCAGCCCTTTTTATAAGATTTACTTACGACGCCAAGTCGTACCTTCTGGGCCATCTTCCAGAACAATACCCAACTCGTTTAGCTTATCACGTGCAAGATCGGCGTTTGCCCAATCCTTTGAAGCACGAGAATCGTTACGCAGTTTGATCAACGCTTCGATTTCAGCCACTTCGTCGCCGTTACCTGCCGCATCGCCTTGTAGGAAGGCTTCTGGCTCTTGGTGAAGAATACCGATGATGTCTGCTAGTTCACGCATCAGTGCACCAAGTCCGCTTGCTCTTTCAATGCTTTCAGGCTTGATACGGTTGATTTCACGAGCCATTTCAAACAGTACTGAATAAGCTTCAGGTGTGTTGAAATCATCGTTCATCGCTGTAGAGAATCGAGTCACGTACTCTTCGCCACCAGCAGGAGCTGCTGTAAGGTCTAGACCACGAAGTGACGTGTATAGACGCTCTAGTGATGCGCGAGCTTGGTTTAGGTTATCTTCGCTGTAGTTTAGCTGGCTACGGTAGTGACCAGACATTAGGAAGTAACGTACCGTTTCAGCATCGTAATGTGCTAGAACGTCACGGATAGTGAAGAAGTTACCTAGTGACTTAGACATCTTTTCTTTGTCTACCATCACCATACCACTGTGCATCCAAGTATTTACATACTGAGTGCCGTGCGCGCAGCAAGACTGTGCGATTTCGTTTTCGTGGTGAGGGAACTGCAGATCTGAACCACCACCGTGGATATCGAAGTGGTTACCAAGAATAGACGAGTTCATTGCTGAACATTCGATGTGCCAACCTGGACGACCCGGGCCCCATGGCGATTCCCATGTAGGTTCACCTGGTTTAGACATCTTCCAAAGAACGAAGTCTAATGGACTACGTTTTGCAGATTCAACATCAACGCGAGCACCCGCTTGAAGCTGATCAAGGTCTTGCTTAGAAAGCTTACCGTATTCGTCGAATTTCTTTACTTCAAACATCACGTCGCCGTTGCTTGCAACGTATGCGAAACCACGTTCAATCAGCTTTTCAACAAGCTCGATGATTTCAGTGATGTATTCTGTCGCACGAGGCTCAACATCTGGACGCTTCATGTTCAATGCATCAAAGTCAGCGTGCATCTCACCGATTAAACGCTCAGTCAGAGAGTCACAAGACTCACCGTTTTCGTTAGCGCGCTTGATGATTTTGTCATCGATATCTGTGATGTTACGAACGAAGTTCAAATCGTAACCAAGGTAACGAAGGTAACGAGTTACTACGTCGAAAGAAACGAACGTACGACCATGACCAATATGACAGAGATCGTATATGGTTACCCCACAGACATACATGCCGACTTTGCCAGCTGTAATTGGTTTGAATTCCTCTTTCTGTCTTGTGAGCGTGTTATATATCTTCAGCATGATCTCTATCTATTTTATGGATTAATCAAAATAAGCTCGCAGTATAACAAGTCATACCTTAATAGGTAATCCCCAAAAGCAGGAATTACTTTAAACATCTGAGTTAAGTGAATGATTTGATGATTTGAAAGTCCGCCAACATGCGCTAGAATTCGAACTTCATATTAAAAAGACAGTAAGGTAACAATCATGATCATCCTTCACACAAATTTTGGTGATATCAAAGTTCAACTTAACGAAGAAAAAGCACCAGAAACAAGCGCAAACTTTCTACAGTATTGCCGTGACGGTTTCTACGACAACACACTATTCCACCGTGTTATCGATGGTTTCATGATTCAAGGCGGCGGCATGACTTCTGGCCTTAAAGAAAAGGCAACTCGTGCAACGATCAAGAACGAAGCAAACAACGGTCTAGCGAACAAAGTTGGTACGCTAGCAATGGCTCGTACTATGGAACCGCATTCAGCCAGCTCTCAGTTCTTCATCAACGTTAACGACAACTCTTTCCTAAACTTCCGTAGCGAAAGCCTAGACGGTTGGGGCTACTGTGTATTCGCAGAAGTTGTTGAAGGCATGGACATCGTAAACAAGATTAAAGGTGTTAGCACTGGTTCTATGGGTATGCACCAAGATGTACCTCTAGAAGAAGTGATCATCACTGGTACTACAATCGAAGCTTAATTCATCGCTTTCGGTTAGTATTGATGAGCCGATAAAATCAGGATATAGGGAGCGAATCGCTCCCTTTTTTTAGACCTATGAAAACATATTTTATATCAGATCTGCACCTTTCTCCGTCACGACAAGACATCACAGACTGCTTCTTAACCTTTATGAAGAAAGAAGCCGTAGAAGCGGATGCACTTTACGTATTAGGTGACCTTTTCGAATTCTGGATTGGTGACGATGATAAGAGTGAATTCGCGACTTCTATCCGCCAAGCGTTTATCGACTTAGTGAAAACAGGCGTGCCTTGTTACTTTACTCAAGGGAACCGCGACTTCTTAGTCGGCAAAAAATTTGCTAAGCAAACGGGCGTACAACTTCTCGACGAAGTTTCTACGATCGATATCTACGGGCAAAAAGCGGTAGTATTGCATGGAGACACTCTATGTACTGAAGATGTAAAGTACCTCGCCTTTCGCGAAAAAGTGCATCAGCCATGGTTACAATGGGTCTTCAACCGAATTCCATTTTTCATCAAGAAGAAAATTGTTTCAAAGGTTCAATCAGATATCAAAGATGACAAGCAGACCAAGTCTCTCGACATCATGGATGTGACACAGCAAGAAGTCGAAGATGTGATGGAACGAAACAATGTCGATCTGATGATCCACGGCCATACTCACCGCCCAGACATCCATACATTTAATGCTAACAATTGCACTAAAACCCGTATCGTACTTGGCGATTGGTATACGCAAGGCTCAGTGCTGGTGTTCACGCCGCAAAGTTTTGAACTACAGAATCGAGCGTTTAGCAATAGCTTTTAACATCACGCTTAAACTTTCACTTTGATTATTATTGTCGGTCAGACTTTCTTAGAAAGTGTATGGTAATTTCTAGTGAATTAGCTATTATCTCTCTACCAGAAATAAACCGAACACAGTACCAAGTTGAAATATTCATACGTAGCGCGTCAACCAATACTCGACACAGGCAAGAAAACCATAGGTTACGAGTTGCTATTCAGGGATGGTCCTAAGAACACTTTCCCTGAAGTAGAGCCGGAGCTCGCTACTAGCCGTTTGCTTTCCGATCACTTCTTATCGACCCACTATAATACGTTGGGTGATAAGCTTGGGTTCGTGAACTTCCCATATGCAAGCCTAATCAACTTAGTCCCTACTCTGTTCCCCAAAGAAAGCCTCGTTGTTGAGGTTCTTGAAGACTGCGAACCAACAGACGAATTACTTGAAGCAATCAAAACCATCTTTGACGCGGGTTATACCATTGCGCTAGACGACTTTGTGCCAAGTAAAGCTTGGAAGCGCTTCTTACCCTACGTTTCAATTATCAAGTTCGATATCCGTTTGACGCCAATTGCCAAAGCAGCGATGTTTATGAACTCTCTCAAAGGGCTAGATATCAAGTTCCTTGCTGAGAAAGTAGAAACGTACGAAGAATACCAAGAAGCGAAAAAAGCAGGCTTCACCTACTTTCAAGGTTATTTCTTTAGCAAGCCAGAGATGATCCAAACGCGTGCGCTCAACCCGGCATTCCTGACGACTGTTCAGCTGTTAAAAGAGATTGCGCACGACCCTATCGACTTTGGTGAAGTAGAGCGTTTGATTACGCTCGATGTGACCATGTCGTATAAGCTACTTACCTACGTAAACTCCGCTGGCGGTTCACCAACAACGATTCGTTCATTCCGCCAAGCGCTTATTTACCTTGGTGAACAAAAGCTGCGTAAGTTCGTTTCACTTGTGGCGATCGCATCAGCGAAAGAAGACAAGCCGGACTCACTCTACGGTTTAGCGGTATTACGCGCGCGTCAATGTGAGCTCTTAGTCGAGAAGATGAATGTGAAGGTTGAGCCAGGACAAGCCTTTTTGACCGGTATGTTCTCGCTACTGGATTCACTGTTTGACCAACCGTTGAAGCAAGTACTGGACTCAGTGCCAATCGACGATGAGATTAAACAGGCCCTTATCCAACGTAAAGGCGTGTTAGGTGCTGTATTGGCGATGGTCGTTGCTTATGAACAAGCTCGTTGGGATGAAGCGACTCGTATTCGCCAGCTTCTCAAACTGAGTGAAGCTCAACTTGGTCAAGCTTATGACGAAGCGACAACTTGGGCCCAAGAGCTATTGGCTCCAGCCCTGAAATAACATACTTCGTACTATAGCTTTAATAGTTTCAATAGAAACTAAGCTTTGGTGAGCGATCGTTTCTTGGTAAACTCCCACGCATTCATTTATGGCCTCTTAATAGAGGCCATTTTTACAGGACCTGACTATGTCTTTATGCCCATGCGGTAGCAACAATACTTACCAACAGTGCTGTGAATCAGCGCACCTTAACCACAGTGCCGTTGAAACACCAGAGCAATTAATGCGCTCTCGTTATTCAGCACACGTGCTGGGTTTGGTTGACTATGTTGTTGCGACTTACCACCCTAGCTGCAATGCAGAAGCACAAAGAGAAGGCATTGCCGAATCTATCAACAGTGATTGGGCAGGACTAGAAGTCATCGATACTGCGGTAGGCTCGCACCAAGACGAAGGCTTTGTTGAGTTTAAAGCTTACTTCAATGAAGAAGGCGCACAATACTGCATGCAAGAACGCTCTCGCTTTATACGTGAAGACGGTCTTTGGTACTACATTGATGGTACCTTCCCAGAGCAGGAACAAACTACACAACCAGAAATTGACCCACGCTTAAATCAAACCGTTGAGAGCTTTAAAATCGGCCGTAATGATCCGTGTATTTGTGGCAGTGGTAAGAAATACAAGAAGTGCTGCGGGTAACTCGTTCGACTAAGAAGTCAGATTGAGAGAAGAGATTCCTGATGTCGCTTAGGCTCCTCGGAATGACGCAAAGTCAGAGGTTAGAAAAGTGACGTAGGGCTTAGAAATCTTGAAAATTAAAAAACTAAAAAGCCCCGTAAACATGTTTGTTTGCGGGGCTTTTGTCTGTCTTTTACGCGGTTCTATTAATCTAAAGAGAGCTTACTTATGACGCTCTTTCAGCTTGTTTACCACATCATCCATCGATAAGCCTTGGTCTTGAAGAAGAACCATTAGGTGGTAAATCAAATCTGCTGATTCACACACTAACTCCGCCTTATCGCCCGACGTCGCCGCAAGCGCGACTTCAACGCCTTCTTCGCCCACTTTTTGCGAAATACGCTTGGTGCCACGGGCATATAGACTGGCAGTATAAGAAGATTCAGGATCGGCGTCCTTGCGGGCAGCCAATAGCTGCTCAAGCTGATGAAGCCACACCATCTGAGACTCTTCTTGCTTGTCTCCATCCCAACACGTTGTTGTACCTGTGTGGCACGTTGGACCAATGGGATTAACTTTAACCAGTAAGGTGTCGCTGTCACAGTCCAAGGCGATGTTTTGCAGTTGCAATACATTGCCCGACGTTTCACCTTTCGTCCAAAGACGCTCTTTTGTGCGAGAGAAAAACGTCACATTGCCAGTTTCACCCGTTTTCTCAAGTGCGGCTGGGTTCATGTATCCCATCATTAGCACTTGGCTTGACTGGTAATCTTGAACAATCGCTGGCACTAAGCCATCTACTTTTTCCCAGTTAATACGCTCTGACAATGCGCCTACTTCTGTTTTTGATAAGCTTACGGGTTCAAAACTCATAGTCGCACCTCTACATCTTGTTGTTTTAAATACTGTTTAAGTTCACCAATATTGATGACTTGTTTGTGGAATACCGAAGCCGCAAGTGCTCCATCCACGTTGGTCTTTTTATAAGCTTCAGCAAAGTGCTCCATTGCACCAGCTCCACCAGAGGCAATCAATGGCACATTACACACTTCACGCACCATGTTTAACTGATCGATATCATAGCCGTTACGAACGCCATCTTGGTTCATCATGTTTAACACAATCTCACCTGCGCCACGCTTCTGTACTTCCTGCACCCAATCTTTGGTTTCCCATTTGGTTGCTTTAGTACGCGCTTCATCGCCTGTAAATTGGTAAACCTGATATTTACCGGTTTCTTTGTCGAAGTATGAATCGATACCGACAACGATACACTGAACGCCAAACTTATCAGCAAGGTCAGTAATCAGCTGTGGATTAGCCAATGCCGGTGAGTTGATTGACACTTTATCCGCACCAAACTCAAGAATGCGCGCTGCATCTTCTGCTGATTTAATACCACCAGCGACACAGAAAGGGATATCGATCACTTCAGCTACGCGTTTCACCCAGCTTTTATCGACCACACGGCCATCACTTGATGCGGTGATGTCATAAAATACCAATTCATCGGCGCCCTCTTCTGCATAGCGTTGTGCTAGCGGAACGATGTCACCAATAATTTCGTGGTTACGGAACTGAACGCCCTTAACCACTTGTCCGTCACGGACATCCAAACAAGGGATTATTCGCTTTGCCAACATGCAAATGCCTCCTCTGCGGTAAACTTGCCATCAAGTAGCGCACGACCCACAATCACACCCGCAACACCGCTGCCTTTAAGCGCTTCGATATCAGCTAGGCTGCCAATGCCGCCCGATGATTGGAATTGCACTTGTGGGTACTGCTTACAAAGATCAACATAGAGCTCTACGTTTGATCCTTCTAGCGTGCCGTCACGTGAAATATCGGTACACAGCACGTGTTTAAGGCCAACCGTGAGGTAGTCTTCAATCAGCGCTTCAATAGTCACACCTGAATCTTCTTGCCAACCTGAAATCGCCACTTTACGTGTGCCGCTTTCATCAATGTTGATGTCTAGAGCCAGCACGATTTTTTCCGCGCCATACTTCTCCATCCAACCTTTCACCAACTCAGGTTGCTTAACGGCTGTAGAACCAACCACAACGCGCTGTGCGCCAGCTTCTAGCAGATCAACGACATCTTGTTCGTTACGCACGCCACCACCAATCTGGATGTTCGCAGGCGTGCTAGCAAGGAGCTTAGCAATCAAGTCTAACTGACGAGCCGTTGTGTCTTTTGCGCCCGTTAAGTCAACAAGGTGCAGCCAGCCAGCGCCAGCTTGGTGGTACAGATTAAACTGCTCTGCTGGGTCTACTTTGTATTCTGTTACTTGCCCGTAGTCTCCTTGGAATAAGCGAACTACTTGGCCTTCAATTAAATCTAACGCGGGAATAATCATTTACATTCCTTATATGGCAACGTTAGCCGCTGCCTAATCCTTATTACAATTCCAAGAAGTTCTGAATCAGCTTAGAGCCAGCTTTCGAAGATCGCTCTGGGTGGAACTGAACACCATAATAATTGCCACTTTGAACCGCCGCAGTGAACGGATTACCGTAATCACATTGTGCGATTGTGTAGTCACCCACTGGCATTGCGAAGCTATGAACAAAGTAGAAGTATTCGCCTTCTTCAATGTCTTTAAATAGCGGGTGATTAGGCGTTGCTGTTACTGTGTTCCAACCCATGTGTGGTAATGGTAAGTCGCCCGTTTCAAGTAAACGAACTTCGCCATCACACAAACCTAGGCATTCAACTAACTCATCAGCCTTTTGACCTTTCTCTTGAGACAGTTTGCCTAACAGCTGCATACCTAAACAGATACCCAGCAGAGGCTTCTCAACTTGCTTGACAAGGGTAACAAGGTCACGCTCTTGCAGGTTCTTCATTGCCTCACTTGCTGTACCTACACCGGGTAGGAATAGCTTGTCGGCAGCAAGAACAACTTCTGGTTCTTTTGAAATTTCAACTGCGTAGCCCAGACGTTCAATCGCAAACTTCACCGATGAAACGTTGGCACAACCAGTATCAATAATAACGACTTTTTGCTCTTTCATACCGAACCCTTACAGAACGCCTTTGCTGCTTGGTAACTCGTTACCTTCAACTTTGATTGCTTGGCGAAGAGTACGGCCAAACGCTTTGAACAGGCTCTCAATGATGTGGTGATCATTATTGCCATCAGAAGAAAGGTGTAGCGTACAAGCCAATGTATCAGTTAGAGAACGGAAGAAGTGAACCACCATCTCGGTTGAAAGATCACCCACTTGCTCACGGCTGAACTTAGCATCGAACTTCAGGTATGGACGACCAGAAAGGTCTAACGCACACTGAGCCAAACACTCATCCATTGGTAGGCTGAAACCAAAACGGCCAATACCACGTTTGTCGCCTAGTGCATCTTTCAATGCTTGGCCTAAAGCCAGAGCGGTATCTTCGACTGTGTGGTGATCATCAATGTGCAGGTCGCCCTTCACAGTCAGGTTCATTTGGAAACCACCGTGTGTCGCGATTTGATCAAGCATGTGGTCGAAGAAACCCATGCCGGTATCGATCTTGTTGCCACCGGTTTCATCAAGGTTTACTGCAACCTTGATATCGGTTTCTTTAGTAGTACGAACTACTTCAGCAATACGCGCATTAACCGTCAGATCTTTAACGATTTGTGGCCAGTTAAGCGTGCCTTCAGTTTCCGCATCCGGGCCATATTGAATACCGCGGATAGCCATGTTCTCTGCCAGTTGAAGATCCGTCATTCGGTCGCCAATCACAACAGAGTGTTGGAAATCGACTTTACCGCCTTGTAGGTACTCTTTAACCATACCCAGTTTAGGCTTACGGCAAGAGCAGTTGTCTTCGTCAAAGTGAGGGCAAATAAGCACGTCGTCAAACTTAACGCCTTGAGATTCGAAGAACTCCATCATCATATTGTGTGGTGCATCGAAATCTTCTTGTGGGTAGCTATCGGTACCTAGACCATCTTGGTTAGTCACCATCACTAGACGGTAACCAGCGTCTTGCAGTGCAAGTAGGCTAGGAATTACTCGCGGTTCGAATTTTAGCTTGTCTAAACGATCTACTTGAAAGTCAACTGGCGGCTCTACAATTAAGGTGCCGTCACGGTCTATAAAAAGTATTTTCTGTTGTTTACTCACTTGAACTTCCTTTTAATTTTAAATCTGGTGGCCTAGCTAAAATCAAACGCTAACCCAAAATATTGGTTTCACTTGCCAATCTGCGATTAATCAACTCAAACTGGCAAATGTTATTACTGGTAAGCCTTTCGTTACTGATAAAAGTTACGAATGAATCCAAGTGTCTTTTCGCACTCTTCGCGGTTACCAATACTAATACGAACACAGTCTTCAATAGGTGAATTACGCAAAATAATGCCCGTATCCCAAGCCGCTTTAAATAACTCATCGCCGTTCGGGAATTTCACCAGTAAGTAGTTACCCCAGCCATCAAAAACCGTCACTTGAGGCATACCTAATAGACCCGCCTGCAAATACGCTCGGTTAGCACTTAAATCCAGAACTTGGAACTTAGCTCGCGCGAGTCCTTGCTCTGAAAGTGCTTGAACGGCAATGTCAGCAACAGGGATTGGCACTGGATAAGGAGCAATCACTTTCAACAGTACATCGATAAGCTCTTTGTTCGCTAGCGTAAAGCCACAACGTAAGCCCGCCAAAGCAAAGGCCTTCGACAAGGTGCGCAGAATCGCTAGGTTTGGATATTGCTCAAGCAAATCAACGGTTGACGCTTCTGGACAAAAATCGATATACGCTTCATCCATCACCACAATCGCTTTGTCTTGTGTCATTTCAAGCAACTTGATGATGTCTTTGCGATCAACCAAATTACCGGTTGGGTTATTTGGGCTACAAACAAACACCACTTTTACGTTGTCGAGCTGAGCTTCGATAGCTGGAAGATCCAATTGCCATTCAGAAGTCAGAGGCACAACCTTACGCTCAACACCAATCGTCTCTGCACTGATTGCGTACATACCGTAAGTGGGTGGGCAGTAAAGAATAGCGTCTTCGTTCGGCTCACAGAAAGCACGAATCAATAACTCAATGCCTTCGTCAGCACCACGCGTTGTCAGAGTTTGCTCTGATTTCACGCCTGCGTATTGAGCGTAAGCATCAATCAGCTCTTTTGGCTGACATTCGCTGTAACGGTTAAGACGAGACAAGTTCAGGTTGTACTCGTTATCAAACGGAGATTCGTTGGCGTTTAGCCATACATCACCAGTACCGCCTATGCGTCTTGCAGACAAGTAAGGTGTTAGAGCCTGAACTTGTTTTCTTGCTAACTTTTCCATGCCCTACCCTTATTTCGCTTTATTTAACTTTTCAACTCGGATAGTCACAGCGCGTTTGTGTGCATCCAAACCTTCGGCTTCCGCCATTGTTACTACTGTTGGCGCTAGGCCTTTCAACCCATCGGCTGTTAGCTCCTGCACCGTCATTCGCTTAGAGAAATCAGCCAAACCTAGGCTTGAATACGTCTTGGTATAACCGTAAGTCGGAAGAACGTGGTTTGTGCCGGATGCGTAGTCACCTGCAGATTCTGGAGACCAGTCACCAAGGAAAATTGAGCCTGCATTATCTAGCAATGGCAGCAATTCACGTGGGTTCTTGGTTTGAACGATCAAGTGCTCAGGACCGTAGAAATTCGAAATCGCAATCGCTTGAGTGATCGATTCAGCAATGATGATTAAGCTTGAAGCCAATGCTTGCTGAGCGATGTTCGCACGAGACAGTTCTTTCAGTTGCTTTTGAACCGCTTCTGTTACTTGGTCTGCAACCACTGGAGATGGAGTTACCAATACTACTTGAGAGTCAGGCCCGTGTTCCGCTTGGCTCAACAAATCCGCTGCAATGAAGTCTGCATCAGCCGTTTCATCAGCAATCACTAACACTTCAGATGGGCCAGCTGGCATATCAATAGCTGCTCCGCGGAAGTCATTACTCACTTGGCGCTTTGCTTCCGTAACGTAGGCATTACCTGGGCCGAAGATCTTATCGACTTTAGCCACACTCTCGGTACCGTAAGCCATTGCTGCAACCGCTTGACCACCACCAACGTTGTAAACTTCGTCGATCTTACAAAGCTTAGCGACATACAAGATTTCATCAGCGATTGGCGGAGGTGAACAAAGCACAACCTTACGACAACCTGCGATTTGAGCAGGAACACCTAACATAAGAACCGTTGACGGTAGTGGCGCACTGCCACCGGGAATATAAAGGCCAACAGTATTAATCGCGCGCGTCACTTGCTCACACACAACACCAGGCTGTGTCTCAACCTTAATTGGCTGCGGCTTTTGAGCTTCGTGAAACTTAGCAATGTTGCTATAAGCTTGCTCTAACGCTTGCTTCATCTCTGGTGTTAGACGAGCACACGCCTCTTCAATCTCACCCGAACTGACTCGGATAGATTCTGGAGTTACACCATCAAACTTTGCAGTCAGCTTTTTAAGCGCGGCATCGCCTTCATTTCGTACTTTTGCAATAACATCAGAAACAGTCGCTGTGATGTTTGCACCTTCAGTAATAGCTGGACGCTCTAATACCGAGTCTTGCTGTGATTCACTTAAAGATTGCCAAACAACGGTTCTCATCGTCACTACCCCATCATTTTTTCGATTGGTAATACTAGAATCGAGCTTGCACCCAACTCTTTCAGCTGTTCCATTGTTTCCCAGAACAAGTTCTCTGTACTTACTAGGTGCACGGCAACTTTGTCTTTGTCTGTAGATAGAGGAAGAACCGTTGGATCTTCAGCACCAGGCAGTAGTGCTTTGATTTGCTCTAGTTGAGAGGTTGGCGCGTGAAGCATGATGTACTTCGACTCTTTCGCTTGTTGAACACCCTGCATACGAGTCAGTAGTTTTTCAATCAGTGCGGTCTTGTCTGCGTCGAAGTCGCCAACACGTTGAATCAGTGTTGCTTTCGATTGGAAGATAGCTTCTGCTTCTTTTAGGCCGTTCGCTTCAAGCGTTGCACCTGTAGAAACTAAATCAGCGATAGCGTCTGCAAGGCCAGCGCGAGGCGCGACTTCAACCGAACCTGTTAGCATACAAGTGCTGAACTCAACACCCTGCTCGTCCATGTAGGCTTTAAGTAGTTGTGGGTAGGTTGTCGCAATACGTTTGCCCGCTAAGTCTTGTGGGCCGTTGTATTCTTCGTCTTTATTAATAGCGATTGAAAGGCGGCAACCACCGAAGTCTAAACGACGTAGTGTGCGGAACTCTGAAGGCTCTTTAAGAGCAACACGATCTAGACGAACTTCTTCTAGTTCATTTTCACCGATGAAACCAAGGTCAACTACACCATCCATGATAAGACCTGGGATGTCGTCATCACGAACGAGTAACAAGTCGATTGGCATATTTAGTGAGTGAACCACTAGGCGCTCACCCATGATATTAAATTTAACACCACATTTTTTAAGTAGGTCTTGGCACTCTTTACTTAAGCGACCTTTCTTTTGAATTGCGATTCTTAGGCGTTGTGTCTGCATTGCTGTATCCCTGTGCAAATATTTGAATTTATTGATTATTTAAAAGCGCTAAAACTAAAAAACCCTCGGGGACTTTGTCATCCCGAGGGTTTAAATCTAAATTCTTTTGACTTAACCTCCGGGAGTAATCTTGCTCCCGGGTATACGTAAATCTCCCCGAAAGACTAGATAGGGTGATGATGGTGATGAATGTTCATTACTAATTTACGCATACTTATCAGCTCTTAGGTTGTTTGCTGTCTTGTCTCCACACTAACTAAGCTGACATCCTTTTTCAACCATTTATTCGAACTTTTTTCACGAAACTTAAAATTAAATTAACAGGCACAAAAAAGGGAGGCAAACGCCTCCCTGATAGTTTACTGATTAACTTTCAATTTTAGCTTTTGCACGTAGCCATTTTGCAGCGAGAGAAGTAAGCCAATGCAAAACATACAGCAACAAACGTTAGAGACGCTGCGCCAAATGCGATGCCAATTGAAGATGTCATACCTAGAGTGATGAAACCAATGCACGATACGAACGCTACAGACAACGCGTATGGAAGCTGAGTCGAGACGTGGTCGATGTGGTTACAACGAGCACCAGTAGAAGACAGAATCGTCGTATCTGAGATTGGAGAACAGTGGTCACCAAATACTGCACCCGCTAGAACCGCACTTAGCATTGGAAGAATCAGTGCGATATCCGATGCTGCAGCCATATCACCCGCGATTGGTAGCATGATACCGAACGTACCCCAAGATGTACCTGTAGAGAACGCCATAACGCCCGCTAGAAGGAACAACATAACCGGTAACCAGTGGTAATCAATGCTGCCTGTTACTAGAGACGATAGGTAAGAACCCGTTTTCATGTCGCCGATAACAGAACCGATAGTCCATGCAAACACAAGAATCAGAATCGCGCCAAACATAGAGCTAGCACCGATCCACATTGTTCTTGCGATATCAGTCATAGATAGCTTTTGCTTGAATACTGTCGCTAGTGCTACTAGTAAGCCAATAACACCACCGTAAACAAGAGACTTACCTACATCCGTGTTTTCGAATGCGCCTAGAAGGTTGAATGCTTGGCCATCAGCAGCCAGCGCTTGGCCGCCTGTGTAAAGCATTGCAGCCACTGTCGCTACAATTAGCGATACGATTGGCATAACAAGATCAGAAACTGAACCGTTTTCGCTCTCTTCGATATCTAACTCTTCGTTTAGATCGTGAGCTTGCTTTTGATCGTTGTCACCTTCAAAGCCACGGCCTTGAGATGCTTCGATCTCATGCTCACGCATCTTACCAACGTCTAGACCGAACCATGCTACTGCGAACACCATTAGTAGTGCGAATACAGCGTAGAAGTTCATTGGGATAAGACGAACGTAAGCACCCAGTGCAGAATACTCTGTCACACCGTGTGTCACTAAGATGCCACCAATGATCGTGATGATGTAAGCACCCCAGCTAGAAGCAGGCATGATCACACACATAGGAGCAGCAGTTGAATCTAGGATATAAGCAAGCTTAGCGCGAGATACATAGAAGCGGTCTGTTACAGGACGAGAGATAGCACCAACCGCTAGGCTGTTAAAGTAGTCATCAACAAAGATGAATACACCTAAGAAAGCAGCAAGTAGTTTTGAACCACGTTTGCTCTTAACGCGAGACTGTGCCCACTCCGCGAATGCGCGAGTACCGCCAGACAGTGTTAATAATGCCGTTGTCATTCCAAGAATAATTAGGAATGCAATGATGCTCATGTTCCAAGTGTTGATGCCACCATCTTCGATGAAAACACCAGATGCTTTAGTAAACACGTAGCTAGCTGCGTTACCTACTGAGTAATCAGCAAGTAGAATCGCACCCATGATGATACCGACACCCAAAGAAACCAATACACGGCGGGTAACAATAGCAAGGCTCAAAGCCACAAGGGGCGGAAGCAAAGATAAAGGTGATGTTGCAAAATCTATTAAATTCATGATCTTCAAAAACCAGTTTTTTATTTGGCTAGAGATCTACTGCAGACAAACTTGATACGGCTGACCAAGCTCATGTTGAACTAAGCGAAAGGGAAGTGAACACTTCACCCAACCCTACAGTAGCGCTCCATAGTTTAAAATTAAGACTATGGCAGTGTTGTACCTATTGAGCACAACCCCAGCAAATTGCTTAGATATACAATTTACTTCGGCAATTACACCTTTCATTCCCGTTCATTGGCATCACCCCAACGGAAGTTACTTTTTATAATTGCACCTCTACGTGCGATAACATTATTAACCGTGTAAACCAGAGTTTAACAACAAATTAACCAACACCTCGCATCAGGTAGCCGCAATTGTACTCATCAATAGCAACAATGCAACATATCATTCCGAGAAAAATAGCTTTTTGTTAATGAACTAATCAATAGAAGAATAGTCTACATAAGTTGACTACTCCACCTGTCACATATCATTTTTTAAGATATTCTTAATAATTATTATAAATTCAATAGAAATACTGCTCTGAATTTTCAACTATTCATCTCACTTTTATATTTAAATATGTAATAGAAGAAATACTATTTGTTTTATTCCTAGGCTCTGTTTATTATTAGGAAGATTATTTAGTTTACCTTGATGGAAAATATCATGTCTGAATTAACAAAAACTCTATTAAATATCCGCAGCCTTCGTGCGTTCTCACGTGAATTAACTCTTGAGCAACTTGAAGAAGCGCTAGACAAGCTGACTATTGTTGTACAAGAGCGTCAAGAGTCTGAAGCTGAAGAGCGTGCTGCTAAAGCAGAGCAAGAAGCTAAGCTTTCTGCTATTGCTGAACAAATTGCAAAAGACGGAATTGATGTTGCCGATCTTATTGCTGCACTTTCTGGTGAAGCAAAATCTAAAACAACAAAAGCTAAACGCGCTCCTCGCCCAGCGAAATACAAATACGTAGACGCAAACGGCGACGAGAAGACTTGGACAGGTCAAGGCCGTACGCCTTCAGCTATCCAAGAACAGCTAGATGCTGGTAAATCTCTAGAAGAGTTTGCTATCTAAACATTTAGTTTACTTAGTGAGTAATCAATTACACGCTAAGCGATAGAATTAATATTTAAGTCGACCAAAGTATTATTTACGACTTCAATATATTCAGAAACAAAAAAGGCTCCTTTCGGAGCCTTTTTTATATTTGTACTATCAGTATTAGAAACCAACTGATACTGATAGTACTACTGATTAAAGAAAGTAACTTATCTTTCCCAGTACGCTTCTTCTAGGCTATCTTCTCTTTCAGGAAGGCCACGAGATAAACGTGGAGAGTGTTGAACCAACACTTCATAGCTAGCACGGTTAGAATATTTACAAACTTGTGAGAACGAAGAGTACGTCAAGAATGAATGTTGGTGTTTACTTGAGTTTGGCACGTTTTCTTTGTGGTACTTATTAGCAGCCATATCATGTAATAAAGCTGATAACGCAGCATCACCTGCACCATTGGTATTTTTGATCTTTTCTGGTCCACCCATGTATGGCGCAATGTGCGAATACACTTTAGTTGGGTTTTCACATAAATCTTTATGCGCAGGACGGCTAAATTCAAAACGGTTGAATTCCGCAATTGAACCTGGAAGTAAAGGCAGTGACGTTTCACGCTTAGCTGCATCTTCTGTATAACCAGCCATAAATAGGCCAACAGGTCCCGCAGTACATAGAACAAGGTCTACCCAGTCTAGCGCTTTATCTGATGCAGCCAGTGGATCGCTTTCACCCGTTAACGCTTCAGCTTCGTCTTCATTCATTGCAACAACCGTTACGTGTTGCTCAAGGAAATCTTTCCAGAATTCTGGATCATCTTGAATAACGAACTTAGTACCTAGTGTAAGAACGACTGGCACATCGTATTTCTTCGCGTATTCGATCGCTTTCATTGTTGCTTCAGGCATCGGGTCGCCTGGCTTACAGCGAACTAAATAAGCCGTTAAAACTAAAGCAGAAGCACTTTTGAAGATTTTTTCAGGAATGCTTTCTGGTTTTAATTGGTTCATTTGTCCTTCGCTAATTGCGAAAGTACGTTCACCGTCTTCTGTAATTAATGCAAAGCAGCGACCAATTGCGCCATCTACCCCTTGTAAATGGTTCAGATCCATTCTGCTTGATGTATTACATAAATAGCGATAACCGTAACTACCAATCTTAATATCTTGGCTCATTACACCTAACAGTGTAGAACGGTCATCCGCTAGCACTGAATAGTTGTGTAATGTGTTACCAATTGTGCCACCAGCGTATTCATTGGTAATCAGGCACTGCTCTTTTAATTCTTGATACAAAGATTCAGCGGCTGCGTCGCCAATAACCAGTGAATGTCCCTTGCTCAAACCATACTTCTCAATAAGTTCAGAACTCACCTTTGCTTCAATATCCACCAATGTTTGGTCAATACCGATAATATGAGTGCGTGACATTCTTTTACTGCTTTGAGCTTGGCTCACTAGAGGATCACGAGCGTGAACCGGAAAGTAGTGCTTTGATTTACGTTGTCCAGGGAATTTCATAAGGCTAGTCTAAGTCAAGGGGAAATAGGTGGCGGATTCTACCGCGCTATATTTAACGCGGCAATCTTTCAAACTATAGCAAACGTTTGCTGAAGGTTTTTTTTATTCGCCTTCCATAAAGCTTAAATCGGGCAGCATGCCCAAATGCTCCGCGTAACGTTTTTGATTAAACTCCGCGCCGTTTTTCATAACGTCAAATACTTCAATTGCCAGTGCACATGCCATAGCCGCAATTGCTTCTTCACGTGGAGTGCCTGTCATCATTAAACGCATCAACGTCTCTTTCACTTTCACTGGTTCGCCATCTTCAAGCTGGTTCTCGATGATCTCAATCAGCTCTTCTTCTTGCATAAATTCATTTTGTTCAGACATTTTTTTATCTCAGGTCTTGGATTTCGAGCGACTATGCCACATATACTTCTGACATCCTAGCGACTCACCTCGCTCTCATGCGATTCTCTAACAAAGTCAGCGCACTATTTGTGCAAATGAAACTGTGATTCCGGTCTCGGATCTGTCACGGCGTTTCTCTTTCTGTTAGAATCTGCGACCAAGTAATAGTAACGGTGTTTAGACATGTCAGATATCAGCTCTGGAAACAGCGAAAAGAAAGTAATTGTCGGTATGTCCGGCGGTGTAGATTCGTCAGTATCGGCGTATCTTCTTCAGCAACAAGGCTATCAGGTAGAAGGCCTTTTCATGAAAAACTGGGAAGAAGACGATAACGAAGAATACTGCACGGCAGCTGAAGATCTTGCTGATGCTCAAGCGGTATGTGACAAACTAGGTATCCACCTTCACACTATCAACTTTGCTGCAGAATACTGGGACAACGTATTCGAATACTTCCTTGAAGAGTACAAAGCAGGTCGTACACCTAACCCAGATATTCTTTGTAACAAAGAAATCAAATTTAAAGCATTCTTAGAGTTTGCGGATGAAGTGCTAGACGCAGACTACATTGCGATGGGTCACTACGTTCGTCGTACTTTCCCAACTCAAGAGGAGCTTGATGCTGGCGTAAAACCAGAAATGCTACGCGGTCTAGACAGCAACAAAGACCAAAGTTATTTCCTATACACGCTAAGCTCAGATCAAGTGGCACGCAGCCTATTCCCTGTCGGTGAATTAGAGAAGCCAGAAGTGCGACGTATTGCTGAAGAGCAAGACTTGATCACAGCTAAGAAGAAAGATTCAACAGGCATCTGCTTTATCGGTGAGCGCAAGTTCACTGAGTTCCTAGGCAAATACCTACCAGCACAACCGGGTAACATCGAAACACCTGAAGGCCAAGTGATTGGTCAACACCAAGGTTTGATGTACCACACGCTAGGTCAGCGTAAAGGCCTTCATATTGGCGGCACTAAAGGTGGTGGCGGTAACGAAGAACCATGGTTTGTTGGTGAAAAAGACCTTAAGCGTAATGTACTCATCGCAGTACAAGGTAAAGACCACCCTCTTCTGAAATCAGAAGGCTTGATCGCATCTCAACTTCATTGGGTAAATCGCACACCAATTACTGAAGTTATGACATGCACGGTAAAAACACGTTACCGTCAAACAGATATTCCTTGTACAATCATCCCAATTGATGATGAGAACATTAAGGTTATTTTTGATGAGCCACAAATCGCAGTGACCCCAGGTCAATCTGCAGTGTTCTACCAAGGCGAAGTATGTCTTGGTGGTGGTATCATCGAAAAGCGCATCTAATCAATCAAACGACAAACGATAGAAGACAACTAGGAGTTACTACGTGGCTAATACACTTTATGACCGTACTATTGCTTTCGCCGGAATTTGCCAAGCTGTGGCTTTGGTTCAACAAGTAGCGAAAGACGGCCATTGTGATAAAGATGCCTTTGAAGCTTCACTCAGTGCCATTTTAAATACCAACCCATCGAATACCGTGGGCGTATTTGGACGTGAAGCGAACCTAAAGCTTGGCCTTGAGTGCTTAGTAAAAGGTATCGATAGTACTCCAGCAGGTAGCGATATCACGCGTTACATCATCAGCTTGATGGCGCTTGAGCGTAAGCTGTCTTCTCGCAACGACTCTATGTCTCAGCTTGGTGACCGCATTCAAACTGCAGAGCGCCAAACTGAACACTTTGATCTGTTTGACGAGCAAATGATCAGCAACCTTGCAAGTATCTACCTTGATGTCGTCAGCCCTATCGGCCCTCGCATTCAGGTTTCTGGTACTCCGTCTGTACTTCAGCAGACATCGAGCCAACATAAGGTTCGCGCACTGCTTCTATCAGGGATTCGAAGCGCTGTGTTATGGCGTCAAGTTGGCGGTAAACGTCGCCACCTTATCTTCGGTCGTAAGAAGATGATCGAGCAGGCTCAAATCCTACTAGCTCGAATGTAGTTTATTAGCTCGCGCCTCGTCGCGAGCTTGTTTTTTGTATCAATACAACTCTCACGCAAACGATTGCGCAATGTGCGTGACAATTGAGATTGTTACTGGTATAAACCTCTCAAAATTTAGAAAACTCAATTCAGGAGAACACCATGGAACTGTCAGCATTGACTGCTGTTTCACCAGTAGACGGCCGTTACGGAAGTAAGACTATTGCATTACGCAGCATCTTTAGTGAGTTTGGACTACTAAAGTACCGCTCTATCGTTGAAATTCGTTGGTTACAAAAGCTTGCAGCAACTGATGCAATCAAAGAAGTACCAGCGTTCAGTGCAGAAGCTAACCAGTTTCTTGATGAACTAGCCGCTAACTTCAGCGAAGAAGATGCTCTACGTATCAAAGAGATCGAGCGCACGACTAACCACGACGTTAAAGCGGTTGAGTACTTCTTGAAAGAGAAAGTTGCTGGCGTTCCTGAACTTCACGCTGTAAACGAATTTATTCACTTTGCATGTACTTCTGAAGACATCAACAACACCTCTCACGCGCTTATGCTTAAAGAAGCTCGTGACACAGTGATTCTTCCAGAAATCCGTAACGTAATTGATGCTATCAAAGCACTTGCGAACGAGTACCGTGATATTCCATTACTGTCTCGTACACACGGTCAGCCAGCTTCTCCTTCTACTATGGGTAAAGAGATGGCTAACGTTGCGTACCGTATGGAACGTCAATACAAGCAAATCGAAAACGTTGAGATCCTAGCGAAAATCAACGGTGCTGTAGGTAACTACAACGCACACCTTTCTGCATACCCAGAAGTTGAATGGCACCAGTTTAGCGAAGAGTTCATCACTGAATCTCTTGGCGTAACTTGGAACCCGTACACAACTCAAATCGAACCTCACGATTACATCGCTGAGCTATTCGATGCAATTGCTCGTTTCAACACTATCCTTCTAGACTTCGACCGTGACGTTTGGGGCTACATCGCTCTTGGTCACTTCAAGCAGAAGACTATTGCTGGCGAAATCGGTTCTTCGACAATGCCGCATAAAGTTAACCCAATTGACTTCGAAAACTCTGAAGGCAACCTTGGTCTAGCGAACGCAGTATTCAGCCACCTTGCACAAAAACTTCCAGTTTCTCGCTGGCAGCGTGACCTTACTGACTCTACGGTTCTTCGTAACCTAGGTGTGGGTGTTGGCTACGCAATCATTGCATACACTTCGACTCTGAAAGGTATTAGCAAGCTTGAAGTTAACCGCGCTGCGCTACTTGCTGAACTAGACAAGAACTGGGAAGTATTGGCTGAACCAGTACAAACAGTAATGCGTCGTTACGGCATCGAAAAACCATACGAGAAGCTAAAAGAGCTAACTCGTGGTAAACGTGTAGATGGCGAAGGCATGCGTGTATTCATCGATGGTCTTGAGATCCCTGAAGACGAGAAAGTTCGCCTGAAAGAGATGACTCCAGCGAACTACATCGGCCAAGCAATCGAGCTAACTGACAAACTGTAAGGTTCGAATTTCGAATCACAGAATAGACTAAGGCTTCCCATGTGGAAGCCTTTTTGTTGAGCGGAACAAAGTGTATTGAGCACAAGAGACGTCAGAAAAATAATACAAAGCAACCCAGTATCATTACCCTACTCATCTCAATCCGTGCGATATCAACCAATCAATATCGTAATGCTTCATCACCAGTAACCCTCTATCGCCAGACACCTATTCCTCGAATACTTACTGTCTTAGATGCCAAGATCAAAAAAGACCTCCCGAAGGAAGCCTTTCAAATGTATCTTGTCGATTAGCGACTGAAGAATACGTAGCGATTACATGTTACGTAGAGAAGCAATACGCTTGTCTAGCGGCGGGTGGCTCATTAGAAGCTCTGTTAGAGACTTCTTACCGTTGATACCAAATGCCATCATAGAACCTTCTAGTTGTGGCTCATGGCTCACCTTTAGGCGCTCTAGCGCTGCAATCATCTTCTCTTTACCTACTAGGTTCGCTGCACCTGCATCGGCATGGAATTCACGATGACGGCTGTACCACATCGTAATGAAGCTTGCTAAGAAACCAAATACCAATTCCAACACCATAGACACACCGAAGTACACCATCATGTTGCTGCCACCCTCTTCTTCGTTGTCATTCGACGCAACAATGTTGGCGATGAAACGAGATAGGAAGATAACGAACGTGTTCACTACACCTTGCATTAACGTCATGGTCACCATATCACCGTTCGCGATGTGGCTCACTTCATGCGCTAATACTGCTTCAGCTTCATCACGCGTCATGTTGTGCAGCAGGCCTGTTGATACTGCTACCAATGAATCGTCACGCTTAGCACCTGTCGCGAATGCGTTGATGTCTGGCGAGTCGTAGATCGCCACTGTTGGCATACCAATACCAACTTGTTGAGATTGACGGCTTACCGTCTCCATCAACCAATGTTCTGTTTCGTTACGTGGGCTTTCAATGACCATGCCGCCTACCGAGCGTAGCGCCATTTTCTTCGACATCATTAATGAAATGAATGAGCCGCCAAAACCAAATACCGCAGCCATCACCAATAAACCTGAGAGGCTACCGGGTTGCATACCTGTAACTGCGTATACAACATTAAGAACAACACTTAGTACCAATACAACCGCTAGGTTAGTTGCAAGGAACAACATTACTCGCTTCATTACTTATCTCCGCATGAAAGCTGTTTTTATAAAACTTATTGTTATAGACAAGGCAGACAGCAATAGATTCCAACCTTGAAGACTTATACTTACTTATACATATAGTCTTAGATTAAGAAAACAAGGTTAAGCATTAAATTGCAACATTTGATTACGAGACCATATCCGAATTAAATCCACTCTATTAGACCTAAGTCGTATGGTGTCGATATAACAATCCGTTTACAGTGACTGCAGATGATTTATTGGCTAGTCCATGTACAAAAAGGAAAGGATCATGGTTGAAGGTACTAACACTCAAATGGCTATCGATTTACTGTGCTGTCACCTAGGGATTACTGAAGAAGAAGCGAAAAAGCAGGTTGGAATCCTAACACCGCAAACGGCACAGACAAAAATCACAGAAACTCAGCAAGCTTTAATGGGACTGACTAAAGAACATTAGTTCTAAGCTTGTTTATTAAAAGACCGGTTGTTTATCAACTCAAGGTCTAAAGGCTTAAAATAGCAAAAGGGCTGCAATCGCAGCCCTTTTCTTATTTAGTACATAACGTGGTAATTAAAGCGCAAGCAAAGGCTGCACATCAATGTACTTACCAATGTTTTTAGACTTCGCTTTTGGGACGTAAGGGATTTCACCTAACTTAGGTGCACCTAACTTATCTTCAAGCATCGCAATAATATCTGCGTAGTGCTCAGTACCTGGATTGATACGGTTTGCGACCCAACCTACTAGGTTTAGGCCATCAGCACGAATCGCTTCTGCCGTTAATAGAGCGTGGCTCAAACAACCAAGTTTAATACCCACAGTCAGTACCACTGGCAGTTGCTCTTTTTTAACCCAGCTAGAAAGATATTCATCGTCTGAAACCGGGACTCGCCAACCACCAGCACCTTCAACTAACACGATGTCAGAGTTTTGCTTATGCTCTTCCAGCTTCGCTGATAATACCGCCTCATCAATCACCACGCCGTCATGCTTTGCAGCGATGTGAGGCGATGACGGTAGCAATAGTGCATACGGGTTTACGTCTTCGTAAGCAATATCTTGCGTCGCCGCTTCTTGAAGATGCAGTGCATCACTATTACGTAGTCCTTCAGGGGATTTTTCACTCCCTGCAGCAACTGGCTTGTAACCAATTGTTGATAAATCTTGTGCGGCCAAAGCTTGAAGAATCGCTTTTGAAACCACAGTTTTTCCCACTTCGGTATCCGTACCCGCAATGAATAATGCATCAATCATAATTGAATAACCCCTAAACAAACTTGATATGTTGCTGGTAAGAAACCTTGATGGTTCTTAAACTCTCGATATTCCCGATCAACAAGCTGCAACATGCGACGACTTGTTAAACCTTGTGAGCGACCACTTACGTGATTAGCGCCGATACCTTTAAGGTCGCGCATCAGTTCAAACGCAGTGTCGTACCAAACGGTGATGGTGGGCAAGTCTAGTTGATGAACGGTACAGCTAGATTGCGCTAACGCAATTTTTACCTGATTGATTGTAATAAAATGGTTAACGTGTTGATGTGCATCAATTTTGGACCACGACTTTTTCAGTTCAAACAGTGACCCATCAAGCAAAGTTGAGAAAATAACACGCCCACCAGCCGCTGTAACACGCTTCATCTCTCTCAAAGGCGACGACAAATCGTCACACCATTGCAACGCAAGGCTAGAGAAAACGATGTCAAAACACCCATCTTCAAACGGCAATTGTTCGGCATCGGCTTGTTGATATAAAGATACAGATGCACCACACCGCTTCTCTGCTGTTGCTAGCATTCCAACAGAAAGATCAGCGCAAACCACTTCGGCGCCTCGTTTTACAAGTTGCTCGGAGAAATAGCCAGTACCACAACCTAGATCCAGCACCTTAAAGCCTGACAGATCGCTGGGTAATTTATCCAGTAATCGGTGGCCAACATCGCGTTGAAATTCAGCGTGTTTGTCATAGGTTGTTGCCGCTTTGCCGAAAGCTTCGGCAATCGCATTCTTATCTTGGCCTACGTAATTATGCACGACTGCTTCTTGTGACATTTACTGAGCCTCATTATTTATTTCGATGTGAGTTTCACTATTCGATTCAAAGCTTGATTCAAGATTTGTTTCCACTGCTTGACGTAACGAACGGGTTAACTGAAGAATCTGCTTCTGACTATGGTTAGCTGTTAACGTGATTCGTAATCGAGCAGTTCCAGCAGGTATGGCTGGCGGCCTTATTGCGGTCACCCAAACTTGGTTTTGCTTTAACTCTTCAGCTATTGATAATGCCGCTTGTGCTTCACCTATCACAAATGGCTTAATCGGAGTCTGAGTATCCACAAAGCCTTTCAAGCCGCTCACCTGCTCTGCATAGAGAGACCCTAACTCAGTCAGCTTTTCTCGGCGCCACTCTTGAGTTTGAGTCATCTTACAGGCATGAGATAAAGCCACCGCTTGTGAAGGTGGCATCGCCGTCGAGTACACATGATGACGAGCAAACTGAGTTAAGTAATCACCCACTTCTGACGAACAAAGAATCGCAGCACCAGAAACGCCAAATGCTTTGCCAAAGGTCACCACCAAAATATCGGGGGAGATTTGTGCTGCACTGCAACTCCCAGCTCCTTTATCACCTAATACGCCGATACCGTGGGCATCATCAACCGCCAACCAACTGTCGTATTGATGAGTCAGGTTAGATATCTGGCTGAGAGGCGCTTGATCGCCGTCCATGCTGAATACGCCCTCAGTGACGACCAAGGATTGTAGAGATCGGCTTAATAGAGACTCTAGATGCTGCGTGTCGTTGTGTTTAAAGCGTTTCATGGTTGCATGAGAAAGCATCCCCGCTTCCATCAAAGAGGCGTGATTAAGCTTGTCTTGCAGCAGAGAGTCGTCTTTTTCGAGCAGAGAAAACAACAAGGCTTGGTTCGCACTGAAACCAGAACTAAAGAGAATCGCACGTTCAAAGCCCAACCATTCACACAGCTGAGCTTCTAAATTTCTATGAGCAGGACTAAAACCCGTGACCAATGGCGATGCCGCACTGCCAGCACCATAAAGGGAAAGCCCAGCTTGCCACGCCTCCACCAATTCAGGGTCGTTCGCCAAGCCTAGGTAATCATTACTCGAAAAATTAATAAAGCGAGAACCTTCGCAATTAAGCAAAGGACCATTACTGTTTTCGAGCACTTTAAGTTGACGAGTTAGCCCCTGCTCACGGCGTTGAACAAGGGCATCTTTGATACGGGATTTAAACAGTGGCATCGTAGAACATGTCATCTTTCGTTGGACGAGCAGCAACGCGCTCCACTACTTGATCTAACAGTTCGTTTTCTTGAATTTCATCAGGCTTCTGAGCCACTTGTTGGCTGTTGATGCCTAACTTCTTAAACAGCTGCATGTCCGTGTCTTCATCTGGGTTTGGCGTAGTCAGTAGCTTACAACCGTAGAAGATAGAGTTCGCGCCAGCCATGAAGCACATCGCCTGCATCTGTTCATTCATATTCTCGCGACCTGCAGATAGACGAACCGCTGACATTGGCATCATGATACGAGCAATCGCAATCAACTTAATGAAGTCAAAAGATTCAACATCATCGACGTTTTCCATCGGTGTGCCTTTCACTTTCACGAGCATGTTGATTGGCACACTCTCAGGGTGTACCGGAAGGTTCGCTAGCTCTACCAGCAGGCCTGCACGGTCATTGGTACTTTCGCCCATACCAATAATGCCACCAGAACAGATCTTCATACCGGCATCACGTACGTGAGATAGCGTATCTAAACGATCTTGGTAAGTACGAGTGGTGATGATGCTGCCGTAAAATTCTGGAGACGTATCAAGGTTATGGTTGTAGTAGTCCAAACCTGCGTCGGCTAGCTCGCCTGCTTGATCCGGCGTTAACATGCCCAATGTCATACAGGTTTCTAGACCCATGCCTTTCACACCTTTGATCATATCAGTTAGGTGAGGCATATCGCGCTCTTTCGGGTTTTTCCATGCCGCGCCCATACAGAAGCGAGTTGAGCCCGCATTCTTGGCTTTTTGCGCCGCATCCAAAACACGCTCAACTTCCATTAAGCGTTCTTTGTCGACATCCGTTCGGTAGTGAGCACTTTGAGGGCAATACTTACAATCTTCAGGACAAGCACCTGTCTTTATCGATAAAAGCGTACTCACTTGCACGTGGTTGTGCTCTTGGTACTGTCTATGAACCACTTGAGCTTCAAACATTAAATCCATAAACGGTTTTTCAAGCAGCGCTGTTACTTCAGCAACTGTCCAGTCATGACGAACTTCCACGTGTCGATCCTTTTTTATTATTTGATGTTTCATCTCTATCAATAGAGATTGCATTTATGCTTGGCTAGTCTACCGACAAGCTTTAGACTGTCAACACATTGATAATATCAAAAGTTTACATCTGGTTATTTTTTAACCACACCAAGAATGGAAGTTACTATGGATCTCGCCTTTGATCGCCAGCATATCTGGCATCCCTACACATCAACGTTAACACCTCTGACCTGCTACCCAGTCACCAACGCAGACGGTGTTTACCTAGAATTAGAAGGCGGAAAACGAATTATTGATGGTATGTCATCTTGGTGGTCAACCATCCACGGCTACAATCATCCAGAGCTAAACGCTGCAGCTCATAGTCAAATCGATAAGGTTTCACACGTTATGTTTGGTGGCATCACCCACCAGCCCGCTATCGATCTATGTAAGAAGCTTTTGAATCTCGCGCCAAGTAATCTTGAGCATGTATTTTTGGCCGATTCAGGTTCAGTTGCCGTAGAGGTTAGCCTCAAGATGGCATTGCAATATTGGCACGCTAAAGGACAACCTCGTTCAAAGTTCCTCACACTAAGAGATGGCTACCACGGTGATACCTTTGCGGCGATGTCAGTGACCGACCCTGACAATTCGATGCACAGCCTCTACAAAGGCTTTTTGCCGGAACATATTTTCGCTGATTCGCCAAAAACAGGCTTTTGGGATGAGTGGAACTCAAGTGACATCGATAGTTTTCGAGAAAAGCTGGCAGCACACCATCAAGAAGTCGCAGCGGTGATCTTAGAGCCTATCGTTCAAGGGGCTGGCGGCATGCGCATCTACCACCCTGAGTTCCTAAAACAAGTTCGCTTGCTGTGTGATGAATTCAACGTATTGCTGATCTTGGATGAGATTGCGACCGGATTTGGCCGCACAGGGGAACTGTTCGCTTGTGAGCATGCCGATGTTCAACCGGACATATTATGCGTAGGCAAAGCTTTAACTGGTGGCTATATGACATTGTCAGCGACGCTTGCGAGTAAGGAAGTAGCTGACACGGTATGTGGCGGTGAAGCGGGCTGCTTTATGCACGGGCCAACATTCATGGGTAACCCATTAGCTTGCGCAGTCGGTGCGGCAAGTTTATCCATCATCGAGCAAGGTCATTGGAAAAATCAAACTCAACAGATCGAACAGCTTTTCTCTGAGTTGCTACCACCATTGCGAGAGCATGATCTTGTCAAAGACGTTCGCTGGTTGGGCGCGATTGGCGTCGTTGAAACCCACACACCTGTCGATATGGAAACCATCCAAGCTCACTTTGTAGAGCAAGGCGTTTGGATCCGTCCGTTTGGTAAGCTAATTTATATGATGCCTCCGTTTATTATCAAACCACAACATATTGAGCAATTGGTCGCTGCTATCGACACTGCATTACAAAATACTCATTGCTTTAAATAAGGCGTTTATTGCTCTAAACAAGAGCGACGATTATTTCTATATATCTTCATTAATAAATCATTTAATTAAACTAAAAGGCCTTACATAAAAGTAAGGCCTTAACTGCTTGAAGGTAACCGTCAGTTTAACGTAATTGGCTATCTTTACTTGCTCGACGGTTAAACAATGAATGTCGATGTGCGTCATGCTCTAATATTGACTGACATTCTATACACAAACGAACGCCTTTGATCGCGCGTCGTCTTTGTTCCGGAATCTCATCACCACACTCATCACAATAACGCAAACCCTCACCACCTCGAAGGTTTCCTCTTACACGAGAGATCTCATCATCAATGGTATTTTGTATTTGCTGGCTGACACTATCGTCACCAGCCCATCCTACGGCCATAAGCCCTCCTCAGTATTTGAACGAGAAAATCTATACCTACCGCGGTAAGAGCATATTATAGCCACATTTAAGGATTGTAATAATTATCAAAATCAATAAAACACTATTACACATAGGTAACAAAAATTATTTATTTCTCGCCACTGCACTATTCTATAGGCAATAAAAAACCCAGCCTGTTGGCTGGGTTTTATAAGTAACCTAATGCTTAATCAATCTAATTAACCGATGTGCGTTACGCCGCCCATGTATGGCTGAAGTACTGTTGGGATAGCAATACGGCCATCTGCTTCTTGGTTGTTCTCAAGAATAGCAACCATAGTACGACCAACAGCAAGACCAGAACCGTTTAGTGTGTGTACAAGTTCAGGTTTCTTCTCGCCTTTACGACGGAAACGAGCTTGCATACGACGCGCTTGGAAATCCCACATGTTTGAACAAGAAGAAATCTCACGGTAAGTCTCTTGTGCTGGAACCCATACTTCTAAGTCGTAAGTTTTCGCAGAACCGAAGCCCATGTCACCTGTACATAGAATCACTTTACGGTAAGGAAGCTCTAGAAGTTGAAGTACTTTCTCAGCGTGGCCAGTTAGCTCTTCAAGCGCTGCCATTGAGTCTTCTGGCTTAGTGATTTGTACTAATTCAACTTTGTCGAATTGGTGCATACGGATAAGACCACGAGTGTCACGACCGTAAGAACCCGCTTCAGAACGGAAACATGGCGTGTGAGCTGTCATCTTAAGTGGCAGTTCAGCTTCATCAGTAATCGTGTCACGAACCATGTTCGTTACCGGTACTTCCGCAGTAGGGATAAGCGATAGAGTCTTAAGAGGCACGTCACTTACTTGCTCAGTTAGCGGGCTTGTGTGGAACAAGTCTTCGCCGAACTTAGGAAGTTGACCAGTACCGTAAAGGCTATCGTGGTTCACTAGGTACGGTACGTACATTTCTGTGTAGCCGTGCTCATCAGTGTGAAGGTCCAGCATGAACTGAGCAATAGCACGGTGTAGACGTGCAAATTTGCCTTTCATCACGATGAAACGAGAACCCGAGATTTTAACTGCGCTAGCAAAATCAAGACCGCCAGACATTTCGCCAAGATCTACGTGATCTTTCACTTCAAAGTCGTAAGTCTTAGGTTGACCCCAACGAGAAACTTCTACGTTATCATCTTCATCTTTACCATCTGGCACTTCTGCATCAGGTAGGTTAGGAATAGACATTGTGATCGTTTCTAGCTCAGATTGAAGATCAGCCAATGCTACTTTAGCTTGGTCTAGTTCTGCGCCTAAGTTGCCTACTTCTGCAAGGATACGCTCAGCTTCTTCATGGTCGCCTTTTGCTTTCGCTTGACCAATGGACTTCGATCGAGAGTTACGTAACGCTTGTAGCTCTTCAGTTTTCATCTGAAGGGACTTACGTTTTTCTTCAAGTTCACGAATTGTCTCTACATCAAGGGTGAAGCCTCGACGTGCTAATTTTGCCGCTGTTTCATCCAGCTCAGCTCGAAGTAATTTAGAATCCAGCATTGCTAATCCTATGCTTTAGTTATTTGAATATTCAGTAGTTTGCTACTGAATCACTGCTAAACCCCTAAAACTGGTGCTATTTCGACCAATTTATAACGATTTAATTGAAATTTTATGACTAGGTAACGATATCCAAAAAAGACTACTTTTCATAGCGTTTTTGTGGGCTTTTTGCGTCCAAATCCGCCAGATAATCTAGCTTCTCGCCAATTTTGCTCTCTAAGCCTCGTTTTGTTGGGAAATAGTATTGTTTCTCTCCCATTTCAGGAGGCAGATATTTTTCACCCGCCGCGTAGGCTCCTGGTTCGTCATGAGCATAACGGTATTCTTGCCCGTAGCCCATGTTCTTCATCAAAGTTGTCGGTGCATTTCGCAAATGATGCGGCACTTCATATTCAGGAAGATTGTGAGCATCTGTTAACGCTTGCTTCCACGCGGTGTAAACGGCGTTACTCTTTGGTGCACATGCGAGATAAACAACCGCCTGCGCAATCGCACGCTCGCCTTCAGCAGGGCCAATGCGCGTGAAGCAATCCCAAGCCGACATCGCTACCTGCATGGCACGAGGATCAGCGTTACCGATATCTTCAGAAGCAATCGCCAGCAAGCGTCTAACGATATACAAAGGATCACAACCCGCAGCAATCATTCGCGCAGACCAGTACAAGGCCGCATCAGGGTTTGATCCACGAATTGACTTATGAACCGCGGAGATTAGGTCGTACCAAATATCACCCTTGTTATCGAAACGAGCGACTTTCTCACCAGCCACTTCAGCCAACAACTGCAAGGTTATCGCTTTCTCGCCTTTATCGTTGTCTTCTGCCATGTCATACAGCAGTTCAAGGTAGTTAAGCGACATACGCGCGTCGCCGTTAACCAGTTCTGCAAGGCGATCTAAAACATTATCAGCAAAATCAGCAGGCACATCACCTAACCCACGTTGCTTATCTTCAATCGCTTGGCGAATAACGAGAGAAATATCATCTGTATTCAGGGAAGTCAGTTTGTAGACACGCGCACGTGACAACAAAGCGTTGTTCAATTCAAAAGAAGGGTTTTCTGTTGTCGCACCAATAAAGGTTACGGTGCCATCTTCGATATGAGGCAGAAAAGCATCTTGCTGACTTTTGTTAAAGCGATGGACTTCGTCCACAAACAGGATGGTTCTGCGCCCTGCTTGCTTGTTCTCGCGCGCTTTTTCAATTGCAATACGAATGTCTTTTACGCCCGAGGTTACCGCCGATACGCGTTCCACTTCAGCATTCGCATAGTTTGCTGCTACTTCGGCTAACGTCGTTTTACCGGTGCCCGGAGGCCCCCACAAAATCATCGAGTGGATATGGCCCGCTTCCAACGCTCTGCGAAGTGGTTTACCTGGGCCTAATATATGCTGCTGACCGATGTACTGTTCGACAGTTTCCGGTCTCATACGAGCAGCAAGGGGACGAAAATCTTCGTCCCCCGCAAAATCTAAGCTGTAATTACTCAATTGCAATCTCTTGATTCGTTGATGGCATTAATGCCTATCGACGTACTACCAAACGATCTGCTTGTTTAGATCAGTTTCTTTGGTCGTCGACCTCGACACCTTCCGGTGCCACAAAAGTAAAGCGGTCTGCTGCAGGTTTACCCAAGTCAACATTGCTAAAGGTAAACTCACCTTTTTGACCATCTTGTTCAATCACATTAAAGCCCTGAACAATGCCCTTTTCGGTGATGTTAATCTGGAAGTCGCCCTGATTAGAATCGACAGCGGTTGGCGTTAGCGTAAATTGGTTACCCGTTTGCGCCACGTTGTAGTTGTCCCAATCGCTTTCTTGGTTGCGTGTAAGCAGGACAAAAGGTGTTTGTGATGTCGCTTGCTCTTGCCAGTAAATGCTCACTTGCTCAATGAACGGGCTGTAGTACCACAAGCTTTGGCCATCAGATACCAACAAGTTTTCATCAGGAAACGTAGTCTCCCAGCGGAACAAGCTTGGGCGTGCAATCTCTACCATGCCCTCACCTTCCATCACCACATCACCATCAGGGCTAGTCACGACTTGTTTAAAGTCAGCGCTGAAGCCTGCGTTTAATGCCAAACGGCTACTCAACTCTTCTTTCGGAGAAGCAAACACTGAGAAGCTCATAAATAAAAGTGCGAATACTTTTTTCATCAATAATCCTGTTAGAACATAAGTCGGTCATATTTTCGATTTGACCGACTGAATAGTTATGAGTTCCTACCGGAACTAATCTTTTGGTGGCGCTGGTGCTAAGACTTCTCGGTTACCGTTATGACCTGGAGCACTTACTATACCTTGAGCTTCAAGTTGCTCGACAATACGTGCAGCACGGTTGTAGCCAATCTTGAATCGACGCTGTACGCCTGAAACTGAGCCACGACGTGAATGAACAACGTGTTCTACCACTTGATCAAACAGAGGGTCGACCTCTTCATCACCTTCCATCTTCTCACCCGGAAGCAAGGTTTCTGGGGTTTGTTCGCCGTTGGTGATTTCATCAATATAGTTTGGCTTACCACGCGCTTTCCAGTTATTCACGACTGCGTGTACATCGTCATCAGATGCAAAGGCACCGTGAACACGAGTTGTATGGCTAGAACCCGGTGGCAAGTAAAGCATATCACCCATGCCCAATAGTGATTCCGCACCACCTTGGTCAAGGATAGTTCGTGAATCCGTTTTAGTTGATACCGTAAAGGCCACACGGGTTGGAATGTTCGCTTTGATAAGGCCGGTAATAACATCCACAGATGGACGCTGCGTCGCTAGAATCAAGTGAACACCCGCCGCACGTGCTTTTTGTGCCAAACGTGCAATCAGTTCTTCAACCTTCTTACCAACCACCATGATTAAGTCGGCAAATTCATCAACGATAACCACAATGTAAGGCAGCTTCTCAAGCAATGGCGCTTCAGGATCCATACTGTCGCCCGGCTTCCACAGTGGATCGTGAATTGGGTGACCCGCTTCCGCTGCCATCTTAAGCTTATCGTTGTAACCTTTAATATTACGAACGCCTAGCGCTGACATCAGCTTATAACGGCGTTCCATCTCGCCAACACACCAACGAAGGGCGTTCGACGCATCTTTCATGTCGGTTACCACTTCAGACAATAGATGAGGAATACCCTCATAAACCGATAGCTCAAGCATTTTCGGGTCGATCATGATGAATCTAACATCTTCCGGTGATGCTTTGTAAAGCATACTCAGAATCATTACGTTCACACCTACCGACTTACCAGAACCGGTTGTACCCGCAACCAGAACGTGAGGCATTTTCGATAAATCAGCAATGACCGCTTCACCAGCGATGTCTTGTCCGAGAACCACTGTCGTTGGCGATTTCGCTTCTTGGAACTGAGGGCTAGCAACCACATCTGAGAAGAATACCGTTTGGCGACTCATGTTCGGCAGTTCTAAGCCAACATAAGGCTTACCCGGAATCACTTCTACGACACGTACTGCCAATGCAGAGAGTGAACGCGCTAAGTCCATAGAAAGACCAGAAATACGGCTTACTTTCACACCTGGAGCCAGATCAAGTTCGAATCGAGTGATTACTGGACCTGGGAAAATGTCGACAACGTCTGCTTTGATCTTGTAGTCCGCTAGCTTAGATTCAACAAGACGAGCAATTGCCTCTAGCGCATCACGGTCAATAAAGGTTTCACGCTTTTCAGGGTGGAATAACAATTCAAGCGTGGGTAATGGCTCAGCAGGCTTAGGTAAATTAACATCTTGTTGAACCAAGAACGGGTTCTGCGCCGCTGCCATATTCGCTTGTGCTTCAGAGACAATGCTTTGGAATGCGGCGACATCTTGATCTTGATGCGCAGGTTCTTCTTCCGTTACTTCTTCCCAAGGAAGATCAACAGTTGGCTCTAGGTTTTGTGCTGTTGGCTGTTCAGGTTCTGAATGTTCTTCTTGATAAGGGAAAGGTTCAAACTGTTCTTCGATTAATGCTGCGTCAGCTAATTCAGCTTCAGCCTGTTCTGATTCAAGCTCTGAGCCCTGTTGGTAGCTTTGCTCTTCCGTAACATCAAACGGTGAAGGTTGTGCAGAGAAATCGTCTTCCACGGTTGCTTCTGGCTCGCCCATAGGTGAAGCGTATAAAGATTCAGGTTGAACATCTTCAGAACCAAATTCGCCATTTACTTGTGGTGAGCTATCTAATTCTGGTTCAGCACTTCTAAGGTCAGCATGAGCAGGGCCAACTTCTGGTTGTTCGTTCTGCATGTATTGTTGGTAAGCAACCTGAGAATCATGCGCGTCAACCTGATCTTGTTCTGCTAGGTCATCTTCATACATGGCCGCATTTTCTAGCTGCTCTATCGTTGCATTCAACTGTTTAGAGCGCTCAATACCTTCTTCTAGCGGTTCTTCTGGCGCTTGGTAAACAGCTGCTGCAGGGATCGTTTGCTCTGACTCAATTACCGCTTGAGGCTGAACCTGAGGTTCTTCATGAACAGGAGCTTCTTGTTTCGCAGGAGCATCGACAGGCATATGAATATTGTAATGACGCTTCGGCGATGCAGCATTGTCTCGCGCACTTGTCGCCACGTCTGAAGAATCATTGGTCGCAGAAAAGCTCATCGCTGGATCTAACGGGTCATGCTCTGTTGATTCTTTGTTGTCTTCTATAGCAGGAACATCGCGGTAAGTTGGCTCTTGATGCTGCTGATGACGTTCTTCGATTAAATCGCGGTCTGCTGACTCTCTTAACTGAGGCTCTAGTAGCTCTTGATCTTGGCCACGAGCCTTATTAACAGCAGACGTGAAGAATTTGATGGCACATTCACCCAACCATTCCACAATGCTTAACCAAGAAATACCGGTTAATAGAGTAAAGCCAGCACCCCATAAGAAAAGAAGGACTAGCGTACTACCAAGAACATTCAATGTCGGAAGTGCAAGGCTTGTTAAGACGTCGCCCACTACGCCACCTGATGAAAAGTACCAGATGTCGTCAAAGTTGATATCCGCTAGACCACAACTAGTAAGGATTAGGATAGTCAGGCCGAGTAAGCGAGTGCCCCACAGCATGAAGTCGATCTGCTCGTCTTCATTACGTTTTCGGAATAATACCCACGCAGCAACCGTCACTAAGATAGGCAAAGGGTAAGCCAAAGAACCGAATACGAAGAAAAGCGTATCCGCCAACCAAGCACCTAGGTAGCCACCCGCATTTTGAATGTCACCACCCCACGCCGTTTGCGACCATGATGGGTCTGCAGGACTAAAAGTTAATAACGCAACGGCAAGTAGAATAGAGAAGAGAACACCGAGAATCAGACTGCACTCTTTGATACGTTGAGAACCACTCAAACGAGGAGACTGAGGCTCTTCACTCGTTTTAATGATTGTTTCTACTTTATTACTGCTCTGCTTGAACATAAACCAACTTAATAATTAAACGGGATAAAAACATCTCGAGCGGCCAAAGCCGCTCGTTTCAATGAAACTACTGTTGATTTAACCATATCAAACAGAAAAACCCAATTCCAGAAAGCAAGAAAGCGGAACAAATGTCCGCTTTCTTTCATTTCACCAATTGTGACTAACGAGTTTTAATCACAAGTTGATTGGTTTGTTTCACTTCTTCCATTACTACGTAAGTTCGAGTGTCGTTTACGCCCGGTAGACGAAGTAACGTATCACCCAGTAGCTTACGGTAAGCACCCATATCAGATACACGTGTTTTTAGAAGATAGTCAAAATCACCCGACACTAAATGACACTCTTGGATGTCATCCAGTTTCTGCACAGCGGTGTTGAATTGTTCGAACACATCTGGCGCACCACGGTTCAACGTAATTTCAACAAACACTAAAAGTGAAGCATCAAGGTACTGTGGGTTCAGCAACGCTGTGTACCCAGTAATGTAACCTTGACGTTCTAAACGACGAACACGTTCAAGACATGGAGTTGGAGAAAGTCCTACTCGTTTTGAGAGTTCAACGTTTGAGATACGACCGTCTTTTTGCAACTCATTAAGAATGTTGCGGTCAATACGATCTAGTTCCTTGGACGGCTTCTTATAATTGTCTGCCATTTTTTATTCCACCTTATTACTTCCTTGCAAAAAAATATACTACAACTTTTTAATATTCAGTATCAAATTTTATCTAAACCTATCTATACTAGATATTAATTCGACAGAATTACCCTACGCATAGATAAAACAACCAAAATAAAATGAGGAGTCAGGATGATCATTGGCGTACCTAAGGAAATCAAGAACCACGAATACCGCGTTGGTATGACCCCAGCTAGCGTGAGAGAACTAATCTCACACGGCCACCAAGTTTTTGTAGAAACCAATGCCGGTACTGGTATCGGTTTTTCAGACGATGATTACATCGCTGTAGGCGCATCCATTCTTCCTACTGCTGCTGACGTTTTCGCGAAAGCAGAGATGATTGTAAAGGTTAAAGAACCTCAAGCTGTCGAGCGAGCTATGCTTCGCGAAGGGCAAATATTATTTACCTATTTACACCTTGCACCAGATTTTCCACAAACTGAAGAGCTTATCAAGAGCAAAGCTGTCTGCGTAGCCTATGAGACTGTAACAGATAATATGGGTCGCTTGCCACTATTAGCACCAATGTCTGAAGTAGCTGGTCGCATGTCTATTCAAGCAGGTGCACAAACATTAGAGAAATCTAACGGTGGTTGTGGTCTTCTTCTTGGTGGCGTTCCAGGTGTTGAACCAGCAAAAGTTGTTGTTGTTGGTGGCGGTGTTGTAGGTGCTAACGCAGCACGTATGGCTGTAGGCCTTCGCGCTGATGTTACAATTCTTGACCGTAACGTAGATACACTGCGTCGTCTTGATGAAGAATTCCAAGGTCGTGCAAAAGTGGTTTATTCTACTGAAGACGCTATTGAGAAGCATGTTCTAGAAGCAGACCTAGTGATTGGTGCTGTACTAATCCCTGGTGCGGCAGCGCCAAAACTGGTTACAAAAGAGCACATCGCTAAGATGAAGCCAGGTTCAGCAGTTGTTGATGTTGCAATCGACCAAGGCGGTTGCTTCGAGACTTCTCACGCAACCACTCACGCAGACCCAACTTACATTGTTGATGACGTCGTTCACTACTGTGTTGCAAACATGCCTGGCGCTGTTGCTCGCACTTCTACATACGCACTAAACAATGCAACACTTCCTTACATTGTTAAGCTAGCGAACAAAGGCTACCGCGAAGCACTTCTATCTGATGAAGGCTTCCTAGAAGGTCTAAACGTTATTCACGGTAAAGTAACTTGTAAAGAAGTTGCAGAGAGCTTTGACCTTGAATACGTAGACCCAGCTGAAGCAATCGCAATGTTTAACTAATGATGTAGTGGTTAACTGAACGTAATAATTTTCTCGTTGAAGCGTTCAGTTGATTGATACACATTAAACAAAAAGCCAGTACGACCATTCAGTCGCGCTGGCTTTTTTGCGTTTATGACTTTATTTGCATTAATGAATTGAGATCGTAAAAACACGTAACAGTACGGTTTACCACTAGTGCTCGATTTTAACCCCATGAATCAATAGGTTCCTTGGCGTAACGTTGCGTTCGCAGAACTCTTCAATCGTAGCTTCATAACCTTGCTCTTGAAGGTAGATAGCGCGATCTAAAGCCAGCCATATCTCTAATGGTCGTCTAAAGACTTGTTGAACCAAACTCAGCTTCTCCATTTCCCAGAAAAGCGCTTCGCCTTGAATAAAATAAGAGTCAAAATCAATATCTGAACCCAGCGACACCTCTTTCACTTCAGATGCCCAGCGGCAGAAAGATTCAAAACCCTCAGCTAACTCTGATTTTTTGATGCTCGGTACAGGAATGTATTCGTCAATGTTAAGTTCAGCCTTAAGTAACTGGCTGAAGCCTAGACGATAGCTCATCTCTAGTTGACGATGTCTTTTTACTCTTTCACCACCAGTGACGGTTTCTTGAAGCGGAATTCTTAAGTCGCTCTTACTTAACGTTAATGCTGAGCTTTTCGCGACAGAAGACATCGCTTGATACGCTTCGTCTCGAATAAGATGATAACAACAAGGGGAAATGGTGACCGCGGGTAGCCCATGTGACACTGACTTTTTAACTAGCTCAACATGAAGATCGCCACAAGCATGAAGGGCTACGGCATGTTGGTTTGAGTTAAACACGTCATCAGCACTTTCAGAAAACGCATCACCTTGAACAAAGTGCATCGCTAATTTCTGGTCATCCGCAATCTTTTGTCCGCTTTCGCATAACGATTGCTGCCATTCAAAGCTAGTGACTTTTTGATCGGATTGCTGAGATAGGATTCGACCAAGAAAGCCTTTACCAGAACACCACTCGAGCCACTCTTTGCCATGGTGATGGCATAATGCAGCCTCGCCCATTGCGACAATTTGATGTAGCTTTCGGCCAGGAATACCATCAGCAGTACCACGTGGGAGGTCTAAACCAACCAAAGCAGTGTTATCGAACTGGATGTTTTGGGTAGCAGTTTCTAATTCAGGTAGGAAACGAGTCAGTTCCTCAATCAAAAGCTGAGGCTGCTCTTTTAAGGTTTGAATGCTTTCATTATCTAAGCTTTCTAACCAATCAACGAGTGGACGATTGACCTCTTTCCACGGCTGCTGTTGAGTTTGGCATAGGTGAAAAGGCTCTGAACGCCAGTAAATCTGGTGCTCTAGCAAAAATGAATCGAGTATTTTAAATCGTGAATGCATGCTTCCCCCTATGATGCGTGGATTGTAGGGGTAAGAGGTCGAAATGGAAAGGCCCGATAAAGAAAACGAAAACTAAAAGCCCAAAAGAAAAACGGCCTGCAAATACAGGCCGAATAAGAATCAAAATTTACACGATGAGATTAACGAACTGGCAGTTCGATATCTTTAAACATCTCTTCGATCTCTTCGTTCGATTTCAAAGAAATAGCTTGCTCAACCACAGGGCGAGTTAAGTGCGGTGCAAAACGCTCCATGAAATCAAACATGTAAGAACGCAAGAAGGTGCCTTTTCTAAAACCAATGCTGGTTGTGCTCGCACCAAATAGATGGCTCGCATCAATCGCAACCAAATCAGTATCTTGCTCGTGGTCAATAGCCATACTTGCAATTACACCAACACCAATGCCCATACGAACGTAGGTTTTGATTACGTCTGCATCGGTCGCAGTAAACACAACACGCGGTGTTAAACCTACTTTGTTAAACGCGGTATCAAGCTCAGAACGGCCAGTGAAACCAAATACATAAGTCACGAGAGAGTAAGCCGCAAGATCTTCGATCGTGATATTACGCTTCTGTGCCAGGGGATGATCTTTGGTCACGACGATCGAACGGTTCCAGTGGTAACAAGGCAGCATAATCGCATCTTGGTAAAGGTGTAGCGCTTCCGTTGCAATCGCAAAATTCGCTGTACCTTTAGCGACGGCTTCTGACATTTGGCTTGGCGTACCTTGGTGCATGTGAAGCGATACTTTTGGATAGCGCGCCGTGAAACCTTTAATCACATCAGGCAGTGCATAACGAGCTTGAGTATGAGTCGTTGAAATATTCAATGTACCCATCTCTGGATGTGTGTGTTCACCCGCTACCGCTTTAATGCTTTCAACGCGCGCCAAAATCTCTTGAGAGATACGAATGATATCCTCACCCGCTTGGGTAACCTGCGTTAGATGCTTGCCGCTACGCTCAAAAATCTGAATGCCTAGTTCGTCTTCAAGTAATCTAACTTGCTTACTAATGCCAGGCTGAGATGTGTACAAACTCTCTGCTGTAGCTGAAACATTTAGGTTATGGTTTACAACCTCAACAATGTACTTCAGTTGCTGTAACTTCATATCTAACCTCGTAATCCTTTACTCATTTCTGTGCTAACTTATTTGCAAAGAGAGCGTTATAGTCGCGTGTAATATAATTAATAGTTATAACGCTTCGAACACAAAAATGACAGGAAAATTGAGTTTTTCTAGCTTAACAAACAAAAACATCACTAACGCTTTGCAACCCAACCCTCATTCTCATACATTAGTTGGTAAGTTTTGATTGCCGATTTCGCTCAACAAGAGATAATCAGAAATTGCAATTTACGAGTGCCGATACACAATGGAATCGTGTATCCTCTCCAGTTAGCTATAGAAAATAATAAGCAGACTCAAATATATGAATATTGGTTTAATAATCGTCTTAGTAGCCGTTCTTTTGGTGTTAGTTTTAGGCTACAACATCATGCTTCAATATAAAGTTAAGGTAGAAACAGCGAAGAAACAGGAAGCTTCTCGTTATCTAACCATTATTGACGGTACAGAAGAACTGATTGGCAACGCTCATCACATGCCGTTTAGCCAAGATCTTCTTGTATGCTTAAACAATCGAATTCTTGATGCATTAGAAAACATGTATCAACTCGATCCAAAAAATAAGCAGCTTGCCCAACGCATTGAAAGCGTAAAACAACAAATCACTCAGCTAAAAGAGAACTACAAAGGTGGCGAGAGTACCGCTTTCCGCGTACCAAGTAGTGACAAGCAAGCGATCATGATGCTTAAGTTAGTTAAACGCCTGCGTGATACGGTGCGCAACGAGCACAATAAAGGCCGTTTCGAGACTCAAGCTTATGTGGTTGAAAATGCTCGCCTAGAAACAATTCAAATCCGTATTAACATTGAAAATGTTATCAAACGTGCAAACGATTCGATTTCTCGCGGACAACCGGGAACAGCGATTCAGCTATTACGCAAAGGTATTGATGCTTTGGCGACTAAGAACGACTCGTACTCTAATCAAGCCAAAGAAAAGCTTCAACAGATGCTTAACGAGCTTGACCAGAAACGCCAAGACAAAAACGCTCAAGATTTGCAGCAGATGGAATCTAAAGAACGAGAAGACGATATGGATGCCCTCTTCGGTCAGAAGAAGAAATGGTAACAGTCTAACTCAACACTTAAAGGCCGCCTTATTTACATTAAATAGGCGGCCTTTTTTGTAGCTGTTGAATTTCCTTTCTCTGTATAGGGAGATCTCTTGAGCTGTGATAAAATCCCCGCATTATCAACAAACTTTCCCTGACCATGTATCAAGAATTACTCGCTCCAATCCACTCTTTTCTTAAAGCCGAAACGCCAGATTCATGGATAGATGAAGCCAAAAAGCCAGAAAATCTTCACATCATTCTACGCGATCACATGCTGTGTGAACTTAAGGCGGCACAGAGTGCTTTATTCCTTATTCGCAAGTACGCCGTCGATAAAGAAAGCGCGAAGCAACTGAATGAATGGATTTTGCCATACGAGCAATTTGCTTACCGTCGTATCGGAGACTTAGAGTCTCTGCGTGGTAAAAGCAACGTATCCAAGCAAATCACAGCGAAAGAAGGCTGTAATTACGGTGCTGACCTAATCGATAAGATGGTTTTACTGATCAAAGAAGAGCTGCATCACTTCTACCAAGTCATGGAGTTGATGGAGAAGAAAGGCGTGACTTACCAGCCAATCGAGGCGGGTCGTTACGCTAAGGGCTTGATCAAACAAGTTAAGACTTACGAGCCTGATGCTCTGGTTGATAAGCTTATCATCGGTGCGTTTATTGAAGCTCGCTCTTGTGAGCGCTTCGCTAAATTGGCTCCTTTCTTGGAAGAAGACATGGAGAAGTTTTACGTGTCTCTACTTCGTTCAGAAGCTCGCCACTACCAAGATTACCTTGAGCTAGCAGAACAGATCGCAGGGAAAGATATTTCAGAGCGTATTTCGCATTTTGCTCAAGTAGAAGCTGATCTTATCACTTCAGAAGACAGCGACTTCAAATTCCATAGTGGTGCTCCGGTTTAGGCTCCACACAGAGCATTCAGTCCAGTTTAGACTAATCCAGACTAAAAAATTAAGGCCAGCAATTTGCTGGCCTTCTTTATTTATATCTCAATCCAAATATAGACTTAAGCAAGCGTACCGTTGATCTCTGCAAGTACAGCAGCAGGGTCTATCGCTTGCGTAATCGGACGACCAATAACAAGGTAGTCTGAACCTGATTCAATCGCTTTAGAAGGCGTCATGATGCGCTTCTGGTCACCAACATCTGCGCCGACAGGACGAATACCTGGAGTAACTAGCTTGAACTCTTGACCAAGTGCACCTTTAAGCAAAGAAGCCTCTTGTGCAGAACATACAACACCGTCTAAGCCAGAGTTTTTCGTTAGAGAAGCCAAGCGCATCACGTGTTGTTGTGGTTCAAGATCCAGACCGATACCCGCTAAGTCAGATTGCTCCATACTGGTGAGTACCGTTACACCGATTAACAGTGGACGATCTTTGCCATAAGGTTCTAAGATTTCGCGAGAAGCCGTCATCATACGCTCACCGCCACTTGCGTGTACGTTCACCATCCAAACACCCAGTTCAGCGGCAGCACGGACTGCTTTTGAACATGTGTTCGGGATGTCGTGGAATTTAAGGTCTAAAAATACTGAGAAACCACGCTTATGTAATTCACGAACAAATTCAGGGCCAAACAGGGTAAACATCTCTTTGCCCACTTTTAGGCGGCAAGATGCTGGGTCAATTCGATCGACAAAGGCTAACGCATCCGCTTGATTATCATAATCCAAGGCTACAATGATTTTTTGGTCGTTCATTTCATCTCCTAACGCAGTTAACTTTCTAAAAATTTCTAATCACCTAAGCAGGTGATAAATAACAGTCATAAAAATGCAGCCCGAAAGCTGCAATTAATAATTTGGTCTTAAAGTGACCACAAATCTATTCACCATCAAGACCACGAATAGGCTTGATCGTCCCCCACCCTTTACATGAAGGGCAGTGCCAATACAAAGAGTGTGTCGAGAAACCACACTGACGACAACGGTAATGAGGCTTAACCTTAAGCTGTTCACCAACCATAGATTGAAGTGTGGTTAAGCTGTCTTTTGCTCGGCCTTCTTCTGCTTCCGCTAGGTGGTAATCGATTAATCGATAAAAACCTTTCATGGTTGGATTTTTAACAAGCTGCTTTGTCAGTAACTCTTGAGCAGAGCCTACATCTTCATGGTGAGCAACCAATTGCGCCAGCATCAGTTCGGCAGATACACCGGCTTTCTTCTGAATACACGCTTTGAGGAACTCGACCAATTGAGCTTCTTGTCCAAGCTTGTGGTAACACTCAGCAAGGGTTGGCAACACCTCACTGATAAAATCGATATCTTGTTCAAGTACCGATTCAAGACAATCAATTGTCTTTTGGTAATCTTCGTTCGCTAAGTGGAACTTCCCTAGTGCGATACTTGCGCGAACACATTTAGGGTCTTCAGAAAGCGCCTTCTTAAAATGCTGAAGCGCTTTAGAACGATTACCATCGGCTTGTTCTTGCATTGCAAGCTCACACCAGAAATGCGCGACTGTGGCACGCATCTTCATTTTTTTCTTGCCGAGCTTAACTAAGATATTTCCGTAATGGATAGCCTTGTTCCACTCACGGGTCTGCTGATAAATAGCCACCAACTGCTGTAAAGCGCCCTCTTTATGGTCAGGTTCTTCTACAAGTTGTTCAAAGATTTTTTCAGCGCGATCAAGGAAGCCAGAGACCATGTAGTCTTTAGCTAATTGTTGCAGTGCGAGATTTTTCTGATCGAGGGTAAGCCCCGAACGAGAGATGAGATTTTGGTGAATACGAATAGCGCGGTCGACTTCGCCTCTTGAGCGGAACAAGTTGCCCAAAGCCAAGTGAGTATCGATGGTTTCATTGTCTACTTGAAGCAGTTCAATAAAGTGATCAACCGCTTTGTCAGATTGATCTGACAGTAATAGGTTCAAACCCGTCACGTATTGACGGGAGATCTGGTGTGATTGCTTTTGTTTTTCTTGCTGAGCGTTACGATTACCCATATACCAGCCATAAGCGGCTGCGATGGGCAAAAGTAAGAACAGTAACTCTAACATCAAATATAGCCTTTAAGCTTTAGTATCAGCAGGGACCTGCTTTGATTGCTTATTGAGTTGCTTCTTCAAGCGATGAATTTTTAGCTGAGACCGCATGTGCATATTACCAAAGACTAACCAAGCAAGGGCGAAGCCTGAAACGAATACAACACCTAATAAACTTGATAGGTGGAAGTCACCTTGCGCTAGCAGATAGTTGAAATTCACAGTTGTTTGGTTTTGAGAGCCTAAAGCCAGTGCAATTAGGAAAAGTGCGATAACGGCGACTATTTTTATAATTTTCATAGTTCATCACTCATTGGTTGGTTAGCTGTACGATTATGCAGGAAAATTACTAATCAGACCACCATATTATGGTCATAAAAAAGCGGCATACATTATAGTATGCCGCTTTTCTTAATTCCGATAAGTAGGCTACATTCCTGAGTTTACTCGTTCACGCAGCTCTTTACCTGGTTTGAAGTGAGGAACGTATTTACCTTCTAACTCAACCTTGTCACCAGTCTTTGGGTTACGTCCAACACGAGGCTCACGATAATGCAGAGAAAAGCTGCCAAAACCGCGAATTTCGATTCGATCACCACTTTCTAGTGTTGAAGCCATATGCTCTAAAATGTCTTTTACAGCGTCTTCAATTTCTTTTGCAGAAAGATGCGTTTGCTCAGCGCACAGTCTCTCAATCAATTCAGACTTAGTCATAGTTACCCTCGTTGGTTTTCTTTTTAGAAATTATAGACCTATCGGAAAAATAAGCAAAAAAAAAGGAGCCTTACGGCTCCTTTCTTGGCTAGATAGCTATAATTCTCTTAATGAGAAGCTATTATTCGCCTTTAGCAGCTTTGAATGCGTCTGCCATTGCGTTACCGAACGCGCCTTCTTCAGACTTGTTCAGTGAAGCCATTGCTTCTTGCTCATCAGCTTCATCTTTAGCTTTGATAGATAGGTTGATTACGCGGTTCTTACGGTCTACACCAGTGAACTTCGCTTCAACGCTGTCGCCAACGCTTAGGATTAGAGATGCATCTTCGATACGGTCGCGAGAAACTTCAGAAGCGCGGATGTAACCTTCAACGCCTTCGATTAGCTCGATAGTAGCGCCTTTCGCGTCAACTGCAGTAACAGTACCGTTTACAAGAACACCTTTCTTGTTGTCAGCAACGTATGCGTTGAACGGGTCGTTTTCCATTTGCTTAACGCCAAGAGAAATACGCTCACGCTCTGCATCTACTGCTAGAACAACAGCAGAGATTTCGTCGCCTTTCTTGTATTCACGTACAGCTTCTTCGCCGGCAGCGTTCCAAGAAATGTCAGATAGGTGTACAAGACCGTCGATACCGCCTTCTAGACCGATGAAGATACCAAAGTCAGTGATAGACTTGATCTTACCAGTAACTTTGTCGCCCTTAGCTTGCATTTCTGCAAATGACTGCCATGGGTTAGCTTTACACTGTTTCAGACCTAGAGAGATACGACGACGTTCTTCGTCGATATCAAGAACCATAACCTCAACTTCGTCGCCAACATTAACAACTTTAGAAGGGTGGATGTTCTTGTTAGTCCAATCCATTTCAGAAACGTGTACTAGACCTTCAACGCCTTCTTCGATTTCAACGAAGCAGCCGTAGTCAGTTAGGTTTGTAACACGACCAGAAAGCTTGTGACCTTCTGGGTAACGCTTAGCGATTGCTACCCATGGATCTTCGCCTAGTTGCTTAAGACCTAGTGAAACACGAGTGCGCTCACGATCGAACTTAAGAACTTTAACTAGGATTTCGTCACCAACGTTAACGATCTCTGATGGGTGCTTAACGCGCTTCCAAGCCATATCTGTGATATGTAGAAGACCGTCAACACCGCCAAGGTCAACGAATGCACCGTAGTCAGTAAGGTTCTTAACGATACCTTTAACTTCAGTACCTTCTTGTAGAGTTTCAAGAAGTTCGTCACGCTCAACACTGTTTTCAGATTCGATAACAGCACGACGAGAAACAACAACGTTGTTACGCTTCTGGTCTAGCTTGATTACTTTGAACTCTAGCTCTTTGTTTTCTAGGTGAGCAGTGTCACGGATAGGACGTACGTCTACTAGAGAACCAGGAAGGAAAGCACGGATACCGTTAAGTTCAACAGTGAAACCGCCTTTAACTTTACCGTTGATGATACCAACAACAGTTTCAGCTTCTTCGCAAGCTTTCTCAAGTACGATCCAAGCTTCGTGACGCTTAGCTTTCTCACGAGAAAGTTGAGTTTCACCGAAACCATCTTCAACAGCGTCTAGAGCTACGTCTACTTCAGCACCAACTTCAACTTCAAGTTCGCCAGCAGCGTTCTTGAATTGTTCAGCAGGGATAGCAGATTCAGACTTAAGACCAGCGTCTACAAGAACGAAACCGTTCTCGATAGCTACTACAGTACCTTTAACGATGCTGCCTTGTTGGAATTCAGTTTCAGATAGAAACTCTTCAAAGAGTTGAGCAAAAGATTCAGTCATTATTTAATCTTCAATAATTAAACGTCCATGGGTATCCTACCGCATGGGGTTGATAAATTCGCCGGTCATCATCCTTGCGACCAACGTTCGTACTAGCTCGGCGAAATTACCCAGCCAGTTTCGATTCAATATAGTGTAGTGCTTTTTCTACTACCTGCTCAATATTCATTGAGGTGGAATCAAGCACTAGAGCATCCTCTGCAGGGCGAAGTGGCGCCACTGGGCGATTACGATCTCGGTCGTCTCGCTCTTGGATCTCGCTCAAAAGGTCGTCAAATTTAACATCTAACCCCTTCTGTTGCAACTGTTTAAGGCGGCGACTCGCACGCTCTTCAGCACTTGCATCTAAAAATATTTTCGCTTCAGCTTCAGGAAACACAACCGTTCCCATGTCACGGCCATCTGCAACCAAACCAGGCGCAGCGCTGAATGCACGTTGACGACGAAGCAGTGCTTCGCGAACGCGAGGTAAAGCAGCAACTTTTGAAGCCGCCATGCCAGTCTCTTCTTTACGAAGTTCACCAGACACATCTTCACCTTCTAGGATAACCTTAACTAAGTCGCCTTCAGCAATAAACTGCACGTCTAAGTGTGTAGCAAGCGGTACTAAAGCATCCTCTGATTCAGTATCCACACCATGGTGAATTGCCGCTAAAGCCAATACGCGATAGATCGCGCCTGAGTCTAGAAGATGAAAGCCTAGCTTATCTGCTAGCAACATACACAGGGTACCTTTACCTGCACCACTTGGTCCATCAACCGTAATCACTGGGCTTTGAGAAGGCATCTTTTACTCCACGTTTTGTCGTAAGTTTTATTCTGTACTAGCGATTCGCCACTACTTTATAGGCGGCATATTATAGAGAAAAATTGGAACTCGAGCGAGGTAAATCTCAGATAATTCCGTGTTGATGATGCATAAACCAATGCAACTATCTCAATATCCGTTTGCTTAGGTTAATAAGACACGCACGCGCTTTTCGATAGCGCACTTTTCGATAGATAGAAAAAAGCCTCGCAATAGGCAAGGCTCATGATTTTTCATTTTGTAGAGCAAACAAGAATTCGCTCAAAGAAGCTTAACCAATAATAGCTCGAACCGCTTCTAGGTCTTCAGGCGTATCAACACCAGCCGCAGGTGCTTCCGCCGCAACGTCTACGTGGATTTTTTCACCGTACCAAAGTACTCGTAATTGCTCTAGGCACTCAATACGTTCAAGAGTGCTTGGTTCCCAGTTAATGTAGGTATTGATAAAACCCGCTCGGTAAGCATAGATACCAATATGACGAAGCAAAGGAGATTCCGCTGCAGTACCGTTGTTCGCGTAAGCATCGCGATCCCAAGGGATGGTTGCTCGGCTAAAATACAAGGCATAACCGTCTTTATCGGTTACAACTTTAACGGCATTAGGGTTAAACACTTCATCAGCATGAGTGATTTCCACACCTAACGTTGCCATCGGGGCTGTACTGTTAGCAAGATTGTTGGCAACCTGATTAATGATCGAAGGTGGGATAAGTGGCTCATCACCTTGAACATTCACGATAATATGATCATCAGGAATATTCATAACTTCAATCACTTCAGCTAGGCGTTCAGTGCCCGATTCGTGATTCGGTGATGTCATACAAACGGTCGCGCCAAATGCTTTAGCCGCTTTTTCAACTCGAGCGTCGTCGGTAGCGATAATAACGTTATCGGCACCCGCTTTCATTGACTGTTCGTATACCCATTGAATCATTGGCTTTCCACCAATGTCAGCAAGTGGCTTCCCTGGTAAACGGCTCGATTGGTATCTTGCAGGTATAACAACCGTATAAGACATTACTTACCCTCATCCATAGAAACGGTGCGAGCTTCAGGTTCTAAAAGAACAGGAATACCCTCTTTAATTGGGTAAGCAAGGCGATCAATTTTACAAACAAGCTCTTGCTTATCCTTGTCAAAAGTTAGTTTACCTTTACATACAGGGCAAGCAACGATCTCAAGTAGACGGTGATCCATAGTATTCCATAACCTCTTTTATTCTTTTTAAAATTTGCTGTTGCGAATCTTCATCGAACTGCGCAGAAACTGGAAGATACCACCAGTTATCTTGAGCATATTCTTCGCATTTTACAGCGTCTTTTTCTGTCATAATCAGATTCATACCTTTCTTAGCTAAGGCATGAAGTTCATCTTTATCAAAATCTTGATGATCGGCGAAACCCTGTGTGAATACCACATCACCATCAAGATCTTCCAATGTTTTAAAAAAGCGCGGTGGGTGGCCAATACCGGCAAAAGCAACCAGCTTCTGTAATTCTGCCACAGACCTTTTCTGACCAGTCTTTAGGTTAACCGCTTGGCTTGGAAGCAAAGACATCGAGAACTCTCGCCCATGCGCTTTACCGCCATTGTTAACCAAAAAGTCGACTTCATCTAAACGAGATACAGGCTCTCTTAACGGGCCTAAAGGAATTAGGCATTCGCTACCAAAGCGTCTTGCGCCGTCGATAACTGCAAATTCAATGTCGCGTTCAAGCGCGTAATGCTGAAGGCCATCGTCAGTGATAATCACATCAACACCTTTACTCAGCAATGCTTTCACTGCGTTAGCTCGCACAGGGTCGACTGCGACTGGCGCACCAGTTCGCTTACGAATCAAGCGAGGTTCATCACCCGAATGCTCTGCTGGCGTATTTTCATTCAACACTAACGGATAGCTTGGTGCTTTTGCACCGTAACCACGAGACACAACTCCAGGTTTAAAGCCGTGAGCCTGAAGCATTTCTACTAACCAAATCACAACCGGGGTTTTACCATTTCCACCAGCGGTAATATTGCCCACAACAATAACAGGTAAAGGCGGGCGGTAGGTCTCTTTCTTCCCAGAGAGGTAAGCATCACGACGTTGACCACTAATCAATTTGAACAGCAGACTCAGTGGCCACAAAAGCGGCCAGAGAAGATATTTCAACGGGTGATTGTTAAACCAAATCTTTTCGATCACAACAAGACCTAATTTATCCGCTGAACTGAATTCGGTGTAATTGTGCATAAGCACCATCATGCGCGATTAGCTCAGCATGTGCGCCCCTTTCTACAATATGTCCATCATCAACCACTAGAATCTCATCAGCTTGCTCGATGGTAGAGAGTCTGTGTGCGATAACTAATACTGTTTTGTCTTTCTGCAGTTCTTCTAGTGCAGATTGAATCGCTCTCTCTGACTCAGTATCCAGTGCAGACGTCGCCTCATCAAGAATCAGCACAGGCGCATCTCTTAATAAAGCACGTGCAATCGCAATACGTTGTCTTTGACCACCAGAAAGGCTTGCGCCATTTTCACCAACAACGGTATCGATGCCATTTTCCATGCCTTCGATAAACTCACTTGCATGAGCAAGCTTAGCCGCGTATTCGATCTGTTCACGTGAATACTGTTCTTCTGCTGCGTAAGCGATGTTGTTAGCCACCGTATCGTTAAACAGATGTACATTTTGAGAAACGAGCGCAAAGTGCTCACGCAGATTTCTCAATTCGTAATCACGAATGTCGTGGCCATCAAGCTCAATTGAACCAGAGTCTACGTCATAAAAACGAGTGAATAGGTTAGCAATGGTACTCTTACCCGAGCCAGATCGCCCAACAAGCGCAACCGTTTTACCTTTCGGTATATTGAAGCTGATCTTATCAAGTGCTGGTTTCTCTGCACCGTCATAAGTAAACGTGACATCTTTAACAGCCACTTCACCCATTACAGTTTCAGGTTTCAACGTCCCTTTGTTTTGCTCGGTATCTAGATCCATCAAGCCAAATAGAGTCGTACTCGCAGCCATACCACGTTGGAATTCAGACGTTACGTTAGTTAACGCCTTTAGCGGACGTAATAGACCAAACATTGCAGAGAAGACAACGGTAAACGTACCAGGAGTAAGCTCGGCTTTAATAGAATCGACACTAGCAAGGAATAGAACAACAACAATCGCAACTGATGCGATCATTTGAATAATCGGGTTAGCGGCCGCTTGAGCAGTGATTAACTTCATGCTTTGTTGGCGCATTTGGTTACTAACTTTATCAAAGCGGTGTTTTTCTAGATCTTGACCACCGTAAGTTAGAACCACTTTATGCCCTTTCAGCATTTGTTCAGCTGAAGAAGCAACGTGACCCATGCTAGTTTGCATGTTCTTAGAGATCTTTCTGAATCGCTTCGATACGATACTGATCGCCCACGCAACCAAAGGCGCTACAGCAAATAACACCAAAGATAACTGCCAACTATTCCAGAACATCAGCGTCAACAAGCCAATAATACTTGCACCTTCACGGACAATACTGACTAACGCTTTACTGGTTGCTGCAGACACTTGCTCTGAATCGTAAGTAATTCGAGATAGCAATGCGCCTGTCTGTTCTTTATCGAAGAAAGAAACAGGCATGTGCATGAAATGGCTGAAAATCTTACGACGAATTTCCATCACCACATTGCCAGAGACCCAACTCAAGCAATAGGTTGAAACAAAGCCACTGACGCCACGAACGAACATCATGGCAAAGATAATAAGTGGAAGTGTACGTAAAAAGTCAGATTCAGCATTACCAAAGCCTTCATCAAGTAACGGCTTTAGTAAGGAAATCATATAGGTATCAGAAACGGCATTTATAATAAGCGCAATTACCGCAACACCTAGGCCGGCCTTATATAATCGAATATAAGTCCAAAGTCTTTTAAATGTGACCCAGGTAGTTTCATCTGTTTGTGTTGACATAGAATCGCTTAATTTTCTCACAATAATCTATCTATTCTACTCCCTTACGGAGCATCTGCCTATACCACTGCCCGCCTTGTTGTTCTCTAATCGCATGATATTGCCAACCTTCTTTGCTAAGAGTGATGGTTATTTGTCCGCTTTCTCCAGTATCTAGCCAAGTACTCCCCGCTTCCTGATAACGTTCAATAACAAACTCACTCGGCATTCCCCACTGGTTGCCTTTGGCAAGAGAAGCTATCGCCAGCTGAGGAGACACCGCCTCAATAAACGACTTAATCGATGACGAATCGCTGCCATGATGCGGAACCAACATAACATCACTCCTTAGCTGTTCTCCTTCACGAGCAAGTAACCACTCACTTACCAGTTCAATATCACCAGTGAGCAACATTGAGAAATCAGCACTATGATCTGAGATCTTGACCACACACGAATGTGGGTTATACGCCCTCTTTACTTGCTTAGGCGGCCACAACACCTCAAAAACAACATCTTGCCAGTTCCAAACCTCTCCAATAGTACATGTTTGAATATTAGACGGGGCTTGAGTGATAGATTGGCGTTCTTGAATAATGTTCTGACTGGTTCTTATCCACTTTGGCGTATAGTTCTCAAGTAATGCCGGATAACCACCAGCATGGTCAGAATCGAAATGACTCACAATCACGCCTTCTAATTCATAAATCCCCCGCTGATTCAAAGTAGGAATCAACAAAGACTCAACAACCGAGCCTCCTGGCCACGCATTGCCAAGATCATAAACAACAATCTGATTGTTCTTTTCCAAGACCAAAGACAACCCATGCCCAACATCCAAGATATCAATAGTTAGTTTGTCTTGCTGGGGTTTGCTGAACTCCCACCACAGCACAAACACTGCAGTTACCAATATCGATAATGTTCGCTTGAAATACCGACTAACAAAGCTCAAAAACAAGATAAGGAATACTGATAATGCAATCGTCTGATTATCGACTTGGATCCAAAATCGCTCAGAGAAAGGAAGACTAAATACGAGAGGCTCAAGCGATAAGTCGACTAACTTCCACAGCTGACTGACCAAATCATTGTCTAGCGCTGTTATACCAACCACGCCAGACACTGACTCCGATATTAAGCTTAGAAACATTGCCAGAAACAACAGCGGGATCGTCACCATCGATACCCAAGGCAAAAGGAACAAGTTGTAGAAAACAGAGACTAAACTGACTCCTTTGAAAAACAACATCGAGGAAGGCGCGATAAGGAATGTCAGCATCAGTTGAAGCTTAATAAGTTGGAGTGCGTAGTCGATAAATGTAAAGCTTGAAGCTGAGCGCTGAGTATTACAGGCGATATAGAAAACAGCGCCCAATGCACCAAAGGACAACCAAAAACTGCTCGACAAAGCTGAAAACGGCCAAATCAGCAGAACCACGCACACACTTAAAGTAACATACCGAAGCAAACTGATATTTTGCCCACGCCACAAGAAATAACTCGCGATAACGCACATCACCAAAGCTCTCAAAGTTGGCAGCGTGAATCCAGCAAACCAACTATAGAAATACGCCAAGCCGAGCCCGAATATTGTAGGTAACCAAAGAAATGAAGGGGAAAGTAACCTTAATATCTTGCCAATCTGATAGCCGATACCAAAGGCAATCCCAATATGCAGCCCCGAAATAGCCATCAAGTGAATCAGGCCACTGCTTTTAAGCATATCCCACCGCTGAGGCGGAATAAGGTCTCGATATCCAAAACTCAAAGCGATAATGAGATCTTGATTTGCCAGCAGACTTAACCTTTCAAGGCTGGCTTCAAACCATTGGGCGCGTAAGTTGGTGCTAGAATGAATTCGGTACTTGGTATCTGCTCTGTAAGTTGCATTGGCAACCACGCCAGCACTAAACAAGTACTTTTCTCGGTCAAAGCCGGCTTCGTTGAGTTTGCCCCATATCGGCTTTATTGAGGCCGATAAATAGACATCATCTCCAAGCGTTAGCTTGAAAGGAGTAAACAAACGCAATTTTATCAATTGAGGAAAGATTAATTTTTCGCCGCCAATTGATCTGACTACTATTACGCTTTCAAAACCGTGGCTATTTTCACTAAAAAGGCTAACAACCGACGCATTTATGGTAGTATTCTGCCCTGATTGGAATAAGCGACTCGTTTGTATTTCAATCGCATTCCCTAGGCAGATAACTAGTATCAATGCTGTTACTGGACCTCTTGCACTCCGGAAAACGCTATACTTTGTTGGTGCTAGCAGTAACAACAGCATCAATGGTGCCCAAACCCAATGTGGCATCACAGGCCAGAAGCTGGCAGACACAACTGTCGCAGCAAATGAAATCAAGAACCAAGTGTTAAACAAGAGAGTAGCTTCCTCCTATGCCAAGAAAGTTTATCAAACGATTTATGCCTGACCATGATCTAATCAAGCGTCAGAAAGCATTGAAAGTTTTTGGCAATGTTTTGTACAACCCCAACTTATGGTGCCTTAATCGTCGCTCTGCGGCTGGCGCGTTTGCTGTTGGGTTATTCATGGCGTTTGTCCCTCTACCAAGTCAAATGATTATGTCTGCAGGCCTTGCTGTCGCATGTGGCGTTAACCTGCCTTTAGCTGTCGCACTTGTTTGGATCAGTAACCCGGTTACCATGCCTGTTCTCTTCTACTTTGCTTATAAAGTCGGGGCGTTTGTTATGCATGTGCCACCGCAAGCCTTCCATTTCGAATTGTCTTGGGACTTCATCTTGGCGCAAATGAGCACTATAGGGCCTCCGTTCTTATTGGGTTGTCTGATTTGTGGCGTGGTTTCAGCAATGATTGGCTACTTTGGTATTCGCGGTTTATGGCGCTACTCAGTAGTAAGAAGTTGGAAGAAGCGACAAGCAAGGCACTGAACGCCATTTCTTGTTATTCAATCTAACCTTGTATGCGCTTCACTTAAAACGTACACAAGTTAAAATCGGATGAGCTACTTACCTCTGCAAGATTGGCATGTAACGAAAGTCGTAAAGAACACGAATTGAATTCAATAAAAAAGGATCCCACTGGGATCCTTTTTTGTATCGACTGAAAACTGACGGCCTGTTATTTAGGCGAATGCTATTTAGAACTCAGCACTGAGGCTGGATTCAACTTCGCCGCGCGTGATGCTGGGTACCATGTCGCCAGTAAACTCAGCACAATCGCAGTGCCGGAAACCACAACAACATCCGTCATATCAAGTTGTGATGGCAAGAAGTCGACAAAATAGATATCACCGGACAAGAACTGGTGATCGACCAACTTTTCAAGTCCTTTGATTAGTGTCGTGAGATTAAGAGCGACTAGCACACCTATTGCACTGCCCACTAAACTGCCTAACACGCCTGAGAATACGCCCTGCCAAACAAAGATGCGCTTCACAAGGCCGTCTGATGCACCCATGGTTCTTAAAATCGCGATCTCTGATGCTCTGTCTTTTACTGCCATCATTAGCGTCGAGACAATATTGAAACAAGCCACACCAATAACCAGTACCATCACCAGATACATGATGGTACGAACGAGTTGGATATCTCGATACAAGAAACCAAACTTCTGCTGCCAGCTTCGTAGATACACATACACATCAAGCTGATTGCCCACTTCACGCACAATAGAGTTCGCGTTCAGCACATCGGTCACTTTCAAAGAAACCCCAGTTACCGCCTCACCTAAGTTTGCGTAGACCTGAGCATCACCAATCGGGATTAGCGCCAAACTGTGATCTATCTGACCATTAAGCGTCAGCAAGCCAACCACTTTCACTCGAACACGTTTTGGTGCCTGAACCTTCACAGAACCGTTTACCGTCGGAATCATCAAAGTCAGATAATCACCGACTTTCGCACCCAGCACATTCGCTACACCAGAACCCAAAATGATCTGTTGTTGCCCTGCCTTAAACTCGCTCCAAGCTTGCTTATCGATAAAACTCGATAGGCTTGATACCTGTTGTTCTAGCTGCGGATCAACGCCGCGAACTTCAATTGCTTTGAGTTCTTTGCCCTTTTCAGCAAGCGCAGTAATTTTCACATAAGGCGCAGCAGCAACGACTTTATCGTGCTTAACCGACTCCTCAATCACGTGCTCCCAACGAGTCACAGGCTCATTCACGCCTTCAAATTCACCATGAGGAATGACAGAAAGTACTCGTGATTGAAGCTCTCGCTCAAAGCCATTCATCGCAGATAAGCCGATAATGATCACCGCGACACCAACCGCAATACCAATGGTCGAAGACAATGAGATGAACGACACCATCTTGTCTCGTTGTTTCGCACGGCTAAATCGGCCGCCTATCAATAGAGATAAAGAGGAAAACACTTAGCTCTCCTCTTTTTCTACGTTGACCAGTAAACCATCTTGCATGTGAAGTTGGCGATCCATCTTACCGGCAAGTTCACCATCGTGAGTCACGACCAAAAAGGCAGTATCGTATTCACGGTTCAGTTCACGCATTAAGTCGTAAATAGACAGTGCGGTGTTATGGTCAAGGTTACCGGTTGGTTCATCCGCCAACACTAGCGCAGGCTTATTCACCAATGCACGAGCAATCGCCACACGTTGCCTCTCGCCACCAGAAAGCTCTGAAGGTCGGTGGTCCACGCGGTGACTCAATCCAACTTTGTCCAACAAACGTTGTGCTTCTTGCTTTGCTTTAGCGGGCTTTTCGCCGCCAATCAATAACGGCATCGCCACGTTTTCTAAAGCTGAAAAGTCAGATAGAAGATGATGGAACTGATACACAAAGCCAAGATGCTGGTTGCGAAGCTTCGCCTGCTTATTCGAACTCAAAGATGCTAAGTCCTGGCCAAGAAAACTCACACTGCCCGCAGAAGCATCGTCTAATGCGCCTAAGATATGCAGTAAGGTACTTTTGCCCGAGCCAGAGGTACCGATGATTGCTACTAGCTCACCCTTTTCGATGTCAAAGCTGACTCCCTTGAGCACCTCAGTATCTAACGAGCCTTCACGGTACGTTTTACGGATATCATTACATTGAAGAAAATTACTCATAACGAAGGGCCTCAGCAGGTTTCACAGACGATGCACGATAAGAAGGGAATACAGTGGCAATCAGGCTAAGTGCAATAGCCAGAACCACAACAACAGCGATTTGAATTGGGTTAATCAAAATAGGTAACTGACCACCAAACGAGAATAGAGCAACGCCCATCGCCTCTAAAATAGTATTAAGGTTCATCGCTAGAGCAACGCCTAACACACCACCAGAGAGCGCACCAATCACGCCACTACTCGCGCCCTGAACCATAAAGATGCCCATCACTTGGCCGTCAGTCATGCCCTGAGTTTTAAGTATCGCGACCTCAGATTGTTTCTCCATCACCACCATAATCAGCGCAGAGATAATATTAAATGCAGCAACCCCGATGATCAGACCAAGCATTAGGCCCATCATGTTTTTCTCCATACGAACCGCTTGGAACAGCTCGCCACGTTGGTCTCGCCAGTCGCTCCACAACCAACCTTCCGGTAATGGCTGAGTTGATAACTCTGCGACTTCAAACGGGTCTTCAAAAAATAGTCGCCAGCCTGAAATAGTGTCTGATTTATAACGCATCAAACGCCCAGCGTCTTGGATGTCTGTCACCATCAGTTGAGCGTCGATATCAGAACCTGTATTGAAAATACCGGCAACGGTGAAATTTCGTTGGCTAGGAATACGCCCCAATGGTGTGTATTGACTCGCGCTGGTCACCATTAGACGAACTTTGTCGCCCATCGATACTTTTAGGTTTCTCGCCAGAGTATGACCAAGAAACAGCTGATATTGCCCAGCTTGAAGTGAAGACAAGCGACCCGCGATTAAGTGGTCTTGAAGTGGATCATCAGAATTGGGTTGGATGCCAATCAAAAGGCCAGCAGAAAGCTGAGCAGGGCTCTGAATCACTGCCTCACTGCGAACAATCGGTTCAACATGACCATTAAGCGAAATTTGTTCTGCGAAGCTTGGGGCTTTTTCAGAAAGTGAGGTCGTGCCTCCTTGTTCATAAACCACAGCCTGAGGAAGAACGCCGAGAATTCGGTCTTTTAATTGCGCTTCGAATCCATTCATTACCGATAAAACAGTAATCAAAGACAGCACACCAATGGTGATACCTGCCGTCGACATGTAAGAAACAAAACGGCTAAAGCGATCACCTGAACGGCCTTTCAAATAACGCAGGCCAACAAACATTGAAATAGGATGAAACATACTTTGAACCATCAAAAAGGGATGCGGGTTAATGTAACGGGTATTGCTGTTACTGTGTAGGGGGTAATTGAAAATATAGAGTGAATTAACTCAATTAGTTAGGCCTGAAAAACAGAACCCTGTCAAAACACCAAATTTCAAACAACTATTTGATAGTTTCAATTAACTGACCTTGATTACTGCGGCCACATAGCGATAATCAATAGATCACTTCAAGGAACTAACGCATGACAGAACAAGAGTTTTTCACCGTTCACCATAGCCTTACCGCTAATATTGAACCAATGGACAGCGGCTTCACTTTACCTTCTCAAATTCAATTCGAATCTGAGATCCCAGCACCATTTGTGGTGGCAAGTGAATTTAGCCAATTGGATCTGTTAGCTGACAGCGCTCGAGCGGAACTGAAAAACAGCGACTTGAAGAATGTCACCAGTTTATTGGATGCACAAAACTCAAAATTAAACCTCTTGTTGAGCTTTATGTTATCGCAGCAAGATGATGAGAAATTTCGCACTCACACCTATTCATTTGGTGCGAGTCAGTTTTCCTGCTTTTCAAAAGCAGACATCGAACCGGGTCGCTTAGTAAAAGCCAAACTTTTTCTAGAGCACCCAGCTGCAGCCATTTATTGCTACGCAGAAGTATTTGCTAGCGAGGCGAAAGACTCAGGTTTCGAAATCAAATTTAAATACGCTCATCTTCGCGATACCGACCAAGACCTGCTAATTAAAGCGGCACTTTATCAACAACAGAAACTCTTGCGTCAACGCTCTCTAGACCGAGATAACAAGTAAATTAACATGACCAAAAAATCCATATTTACACTACCTAAACTTAAAGGTGCCGGTGACAAAAAGCACATCGGTAACCTAGTCGGTTCGTCTCTCGCTCTTGCCATTGCCAAACTCGCAGAGCAACACAACAGCCATACCGTCTTGGCTGTACCCGACCCACAAGTGGCGCTTAAGCTTCAATCTGAAATTGAACAGTTTACGGCACATGAAGTCGCATTATTCCCTGACTGGGAAACGCTGCCATACGATAGCTTCTCGCCGCACCAAGAGATCATCTCAGATCGTATCGCACGCCTTTACGCACTGCCAACACTAAAAGATGGCATCACGATCGTTCCGATCAGCACGTTATTGCAACGCCAGTCACCGCGTGACTTTTTGCTACAACACACGTTAATGGTGAAAACGGGCGATCTCTACTCTTTAGAGAAACTGCGTCTACAGCTTGAAAAGTCAGGCTATCGTTACGTTGACCAAGTGTTTGGCCCCGGTGAATACGCAAGCCGTGGCTCTATTCTCGATCTGTTCCCAATGGGCAGTAAAGACCCGTATCGAATCGATTTTTTCGATGACGAAATCGACACTATTCGTACTTTCGATCCTGAAAACCAGCGTTCTATCGAAGACATCTCTGAGATCCGCCTGCTGCCTGCTCACGAATTCCCGACCTCGGAAACAGCGATTGAAGATTTCCGTATTCGTTGGCGCCAACAGTTTGATGCGCGCCGCGAACCAGAATCGGTTTATATGCAGGTTTCTAAGGGTACTTGGCCTGCTGGTATCGAGTACTGGCAACCGCTGTTCTTCGATCACACAGAAACCTTGTTTGATTACGTTGCCGATGAAGCGCAACTGCTGATTCTAGGTGATGTCGAGACTGCAGTAGACTCATTCCTAACGGACGTTGCTCATCGATACGAACAGCGCGGTGTTGACCCATTACGGCCACTTCTCACGCCTGAACAACTGTGGTTGAAGAAAGACGAGCTGTTCGCTCACTTCAAACAGAAGCCACAAGTTAACCTGAGTCTAGATTCGATTGAAGAGAAAGCAGGCCGCACCAACTTGCCTGTCGTGTCATTACCTGACCTCAGCGTTCAGCATCAAAATAAAGAACCTTTAGCTAACCTAAGAAAGTTCACAGAAGCCTTCGACGGCAAAGTAGTATTTTCGGTTGAATCAGAAGGTCGTCGTGAAGCGCTGAGTGAACTGCTTCGTGGTATTAAAGTACGACCAAGCGAAGTTGAAAACCTCGATGCCTCAATTAAAGGCAAAGACAAGTTCAGCCTCATCCTTGGCTCTGCTGAACACGGTTTTATCCATGAAGAGCAAAACATCGCCCTTATCTGTGAAAGCGACCTGTTGGGTGATCGCGTTGTTCAGCGCCGTAAGAAAGACAAAAAAAGTGTTAACAGCGACACTGTCATTCGTCACTTAGCCGAACTTAAACCAGGTCAACCTGTAGTGCACATTGACCACGGTATTGGTCGCTACATCGGCTTGCAGACACTCGAAGCCGGTGGCATGAAAACCGAATACGTGACACTTGAGTACCAAAACGATGCCAAGCTGTACGTGCCCGTTGCTTCTTTGAACTTAATCGGGCGTTACTCGGGTGGCGCTGAAGATTCTGCACCGCTACATAAACTCGGTGGCGAAGCGTGGCAAAAAGCGCGTAAACGCGCCGCGGAGAAAGTCCGTGATGTTGCAGCAGAGCTACTTGATGTTTACGCTAAGCGTGAGCTAAAACCTGGCTACAAGTTTGTACTCGACCGCGGCCAATACGCGACTTTCAAATCTGGCTTCCCGTTTGAAGAAACCGATGACCAAGCGATGGCCATCAATGCTGTTATGTCTGATATGTGCCAAGCCAAAGCCATGGACCGTTTGGTGTGTGGTGATGTTGGCTTTGGTAAAACCGAAGTCGCGATGCGTGCAGCATTCGTTTGTACCGACAACAGCAAACAAGTAGCGGTTTTAGTTCCTACTACTCTACTTGCTCAGCAACACTTCGAAAACTTCCGTGACCGTTTCGCCAACTTGCCGATTCGTGTTGAGGTTCTATCCCGATTCAAATCAGCTAAAGAGCAAAAACTAATCATGCAAGATGTCGCCGACGGTAAAGTGGATATCCTAGTCGGGACTCACAAGCTGCTTTCGAGCGATATTAAGTTTAAAGACCTAGGCCTGCTGGTTGTCGATGAAGAACACAGATTTGGTGTACGTCAGAAAGAGAAAGTGAAAGCGATGCGTGCGGATGTCGATATTCTAACGCTTACTGCGACACCGATCCCGCGAACGCTGAACATGGCAATGAGTGGCATGCGTGACCTTTCGATCATCGCTACACCACCCGCACGACGCTTGGCAATTAAAACCTTCGTTCGCGAGAGTGATGATGCCATCGTCAGAGAAGCGGTGCTGCGTGAAATCATGCGTGGTGGCCAGGTTTACTTCCTACACAACCAAGTCGACACGATTGAGAAAACAGCAGAGTCATTGCAAAAGCTGATTCCAGAGGCGCGCGTGACTGTAGCTCATGGCCAGATGCGAGAGCGCGAACTGGAACGCATCATGAATGACTTCTACCACCAGCGCTTCAACTTACTGGTGTGTACAACCATCATTGAAACCGGTATCGACGTACCAACGGCAAATACCATCTTGATGGACAGAGCCGATAACCTTGGTTTAGCACAGCTGCACCAATTACGTGGTCGTGTAGGTCGTTCGCACCACCAAGCTTATGCTTACTTGTTAACGCCACACCCTAAAGCAATGACCAAAGATGCGATCAAGCGATTGGATGCGATAGCTTCGCTCGAAGACTTGGGCGCAGGCTTTACCCTAGCAACTCACGATTTAGAGATTCGTGGTGCGGGTGAGCTGTTGGGTGATGAACAGAGTGGTCAAATCCAGTCGGTTGGTTTCACCTTGTACATGGAGATGCTTGAACAAGCGGTTGAAGCGTTGAAAGAAGGTCGAGAGCCTTCGCTTGATGATCTATTGCGTGAACAAACTGAAATTGAGATGCGTCTGCCTGCACTATTGCCAGACGACTATATTCCAGACATCAACACGCGTTTATCAACATACAAACGTATTGCGAGTGTGAGTGACACCGACGAATTGGCAGAGTTGAAAGTCGAGCTGATTGATCGCTTCGGCCTTCTGCCTGATGCAACCAAGAACTTGTTATCAGTTTCTGAGCTAAAATTAGCCGCAGCGTCTATCAAAGCGAAGAAAATTGAAGCCCACGATAAGGGTGGATTCTTAGAATTCTACCCGGATGCTGACATAAACCCGACCTACCTTGTTAAACTGTTGCAATCTCAACCGCAAAAGTTTTCAATGGAAGGACCAACAAAGTTCAAGTTTACGATACCATTGGTCGACAGACGGAAGCGAATTCAATTTGTTAGTGATTTATTGGGCGAATTCAGACAAAACTTGCTGCCTTCAGCATAAGACCCAATCCACTTGCACATATAAATTATCCAGCCGGTAGTTCGGCTGGAAGACGGAGTAAAAATGAAAAGACTGATCCCACTGCTACTATTGTTCGTCTCACTGCCAAGTTTGGCGCAGAGACAATTTGATATAGAAGTGATCATTTTTAAGCGCGCTGTTGATGCAGAGAAGGTGAACGAATCTTGGCCAAATACACAGCCTAAGATTTCACTTGAACGCGTTGGTTCATTTCAAGATACCCAATACCGAGCAAAGAAAGGCGTTCAAATGCTACCTTACTCGGAATACAAGTTAACGCCTCAGAAAGACAAGCTAAGTAAACACGCTGGCTTTGAAGTTCTGATGCATACCGCTTGGCGTCAAGGCGACCAAGGTAAGAGCTCGGCACCTGTTTTCCATATTCAAGCAGGTAAAGATTTCTCTAAACAGTTTAATGCTGATGGCTCTGAAAAAGGCGCAATCACTGCAGGCAGCGCTGATGGGTTCCAAGAAGAGACCATTGATAAGCCTCTCTACGAATTAGACGGCAAGCTGCAAATCTACGTTCAGCACTACCTATACGCTGAAACGACATTAGATTTAAAAGCGCCAAGCGTTCGTGAAGTGACTCTACAAGAGCAACAAATTGAGCTAGATTCACCAGTAAGTGGCGCAGAAAGCAACGTCCAGGTGGGCAATCTAACTGAAATTTCTCCGACGGTTGAAGTCCAAGAGTTCCTTAAGAGCTACCGCATGGACCAAAAACGTCGTATGCGCAGTACAGAAACTCATTACCTTGACCACCCACTTCTTGGAATGGTGATTCAAGTTAGACGTGTAGCGCAGTAAATTACTTGCCGATTCGGCTATAATTATATAAATAATTCAATCCGCCCTCCTAGTGAGGGCGTTTTATTAAGTGCTATCTATCTTTATTCTGTACTGACTCTCTTTGCTCAGTACTTACACGTTACTTGGTACGCTCTATGAGCCCTGAATTTCAGATCAACACACAAAATCTTAGCCTTAAAATCATTGAGGCCTCAGATGCTCAAGAATTTTCTCAGCTGGTTAAGTCCTCCCCTAGCTTGCTGCCATGGGTCGACTGGTGTCATAAAGAGTTTTCTATCGTCGAGGCCGAGAAATTTATTCTGGCAACTCGCCTGAACTGGGTGAAAGCCGATGCGTTTGGCTTTGGCATCTTTGAACGAAAAACCGATAAGCTGGTCGGTATGGTTGCCATTAATGAGCTTTACCACACCTTTAATATGGCGAGTTTAGGTTATTGGGTCGGTGATGACTTTCAAAGGAGAGGGATCGCCAAAGAAGCGATGTTCGCCCTATTTGAATTTTGTTTCGCGCAACTCAAGTTAACGCGTTTGGAGATTGTCTGCGATACCGAGAACCTACCCAGCCAAAAGTTGATCGAGAAGTGTGGCGCTGAGCGAGAAACCATTGCCCAGAATCGATTTCTGTTTAACGGTAAGCCGAAAGATGGCGTGGTTTATTCTGTGCTACCTCCAACGTCTTAACAGCAGAAATGAGTTCAACACCTGCGATAATCCATAATCGACACGATCAAAAAAGAGCTCCGAAGAGCTCTTTTTTATTATCAGCGTAATGCTCTGAGAAGGCTTACCTGATTAGTGAAGCTTTAGGTTTGGACGAAGTACACGGTTAATACGACCAACCAGCATCATCAGTGATGTTTTGATTAAGCCGTGAAGCGCCATCTGGTGCATGCGGTACAAAGAGATGTAAACCACACGAGCAATACGACCTTCGACCATCATCGAGCCTTTCGTCAGGTTACCCATCAAGCTACCTACCGTAGAGAAACGGCTAAGTGAAACTAGCGAGCCTTTGTCTTTGTAGATGTAGTCTTTCAGGTCACGACCGTTCAACTTAGCAATGATGTTGCTGAATGCACAGCTTGCCATTTGGTGAGCCGCTTGTGCACGTGGCGGAACGAATGAACCATCTGCTTGTGTACATTGCGCCAAGTCACCGATCGCAAAGATGTTGTCATCCAGTGTTGTTTGCAGCGTGTTCTTCACAACCAACTGGTTGATACGGTTGGTCTCAAGGCCACCGATATCTTTCATGAAATCTGGTGCTTTGATGCCTGCTGCCCATACCATGATTTGAGCTGGGATCTTGTCACCATCTTTGGTTGTTAGGCCGTCAGAATCCGCCTGAGTCACCATCGTATTCGTACGAACGTTCACACCAAGCTTGGTTAGCTCAGAGTGTGCTGCACTTGAAATACGAGGAGGTAGAGCTGGAAGAATACGCTCACCCGCTTCAACTAGGTTTACGTTCAGCTTGCTTGAATCTAGGTCGCCGAAGCCGTAAGTACGAAGTTCTTTAACGGCGTTGTGTAGCTCTGCAGAAAGCTCTACACCAGTTGCACCAGCACCAACAATCGCGATGTCTACCGTGCCTTGACCGTTCTTAGCGTGAAGCTTTAAGAACTGATTGTTCATTTCTGTACGAAAACGGTGTGCTTGCTCTGGGCTATCAAGGAAAATACAGTTGTCACGAACGCCTGGAGTGTTGAAGTCGTTTGACGTTGAGCCTAGCGCCATCACTAGAATATCGTATTCAAGTTCACGGCTTGGCATCAGCAGTTCACCGTGCTCGTCTGTAAGCTCGCTTAGTGCAATCACTTTACGCTCACGATCGATGTCGTTCAGGCTGCCCATTTGGAAATCGAAGTAATGGTTTTTTGCGTGCGCACGGTAGCTTAATGCATCAACACCTTCATCCAGTGAGCCCGTTGCTACTTCATGAAGTAATGGTTTCCATAGGTGGCTTGCTTTACGGTCTACCAGAGTAATCTGGGCACGTTTCTTACGACCTAAAGTGCGGCCTAGCTTAGTTGCTAGTTCTAAACCACCAGCACCGCCGCCTACTACGATAATTTTTGTCACAATGACAATCCTCTACAAAATGAATAAATGGGGTTCGGCTCGATTACTCCAACCGATAAATTCTATGTATCTACTCGGCCTTGAATGCGAAGGCTGTTACAAATTGGGTTACCGCGAAAAAGAATAACGACAGCTCACCGAGTAGTTAGAGGGGTTACAAACAACAAATAATGGTTTGTTGCTTTGCTCACGTGGATAAAAAAGGTGACTACCTGAGAGGCAGAACACAAATTATGGGCAAGTTTTTTCACTCGCTCTCAATTTTTTTTGATATTTGTCAAAATATTTTGCTTGGGAACATTATATATAGCAAAAAGATGACCGCAACAAAAAAATCCTTACCCTCAATGAGGATTCGCGACTAATTAGTTAACGTTTGCGCAAACTGATCTATAAATGCACAAACCGACCGATAAAACATATACAACTACTTTATCAATACCAATCTCTAAGATTCAGATGTGAAAAAGCAGCACTCATTGAGCACTGCTTTTATAAAACATCTGGATTGATTAAGCGTTTTTGAACGCTTTCATTGCTTGAAGATGTTGAGAGATCTTTTTGAATTTATGACTCTCTTTCTCATCCCAGATTACATCATAGTAATCTTCTAGCGCGGCAGCTGTTTTGGTATTGTCGTGAATTTCATCTTCACGAGAAAGCACCACTAAACAGCGTCCTTTGTTTTTCATACGGTACTGAGCAACACATTTAGTTGCGATGTCTTCGTACTCTTCTGGACGGTCAATTCGACCTACCATGTTGTTCTCAGGGTGCAGATTAGGGTTGAACACCACCTGCTTAATCCCACATAAGAAACCAATACGCTCAGACCAAAAACCACCTAAACCTACACCACAAATAATGGGATGCGGATCATCGGATTGCTCTATCACCTTATGCACTTCTTTTAGCAGATGCTGCATATCGTGTTTTGGATGCAAAGTACTGTAGTTGATGAAACGAACGTCATCATCAATGAATTGCAACTGCAGTATTTTTTCGTGATTGCCCGGGCTTGTTGAGTCGAAGCCATGTAGATAGATAATCATTGTACCTCCCCCGTTGAATATTGGTACGTTTTGATCAATCTAACACGAAAAACAAGGTTTTAAAGGTAACAGCTGAGAAATTATATTTTTCACTTCCTAAACGTGATCCTAGCTACATAAAGTGTGACTCAGAGCCTCCGCTTCACGCAGATAACTTTCATCGCCCCAAAGCTGATGAGCAAGTAAATACCATAGCATCGCCATCATCTGGCTTCTTGGTAACCATGCTTCTACACCATCAAGCCAAGGCTGAACATCATGGATTCCTCGCAGCTGACAGTACTTCTCAACCGCTTCTGTGACTGGCGCGCCAGCAACCGCAATGGTTAATGTTAAATCGAGCCTAGGGTCTGCGAGCGCAGCGTATTCCCAATCAATAATCTTAATGCAGTCACTGTTTCTCACTAGGTTATAACCACCTAAGTCAAAATGGCACAAAGACAGGTCAACATTGGTAATACTCGGAGCCACGCGCCACTCTTGATAAATCTTAGTGCAGGCTTCGGTCTTATGAATCGCATCAAGCTGCAGCCAGTAATGGTCGACTCGCGCCGTGAAACTGAATGGTTGCAGTGGTAATCGCGCAGTATTAACCAGATGAACAGAGATCAGCGTTTTCAACAGGTCATCGAGTTCTAGATCTTCGTAAAGTGTCTCACCCGCAATCCACTCAACCAGTAACCCCTGCTCATTCACTACCATTGGGCTTGGCCCGATACCGAGTCGCTCAATGGCAGACAGCACTTGGTACTCTTCATGGCGAGAAATGAAGAACGCTTTGGTGATAGGTGTGGTTGGCCGCCAAACATACGCAGTACCATCGGCATCGACCAACTTCCAACATCGATTGGTCAAACCGCCTGTTAATGTCTGTGCTCTAACTGGAGGCTCAGAAAAGTAACCGTCAAGCGAACTCAAACTGGTATCAAGAAGCTTAGCCTCAGACCAAGAAAAAATTGCCATATTTACTCCCTATAAACGTCTTAACTGCCCTATAAACGTCTTCATTCCCTACAAAAAAGACACTGACCAAAAGCCAGTGTCTCTTCATAAACAGCACATCATGCACTGCATTGGCGTGTGACCAAGCTATACGCTGTCAAGATTAAGCGCCGCCAATACTAGACATTGTCAAATCCGGCTGCGCATAGTTGGCAAGTAAGCGAAATTAAAGGCCTAGTAGGCTCTTAGATTGTTGCTTACGGATTTCAGTCTCGTCAGCCCATTCAATCAAGCCAGACTCAAGATCCATTAGACGCATCGTCATTTTGTAGTATACGTCTTCATCGCTACCCGCTTTCTTAACGATGCTTGATAGGTTGCCGTACAGCATGTACTGAGCACCAACCATTTTACCGAATTGAATCGCTGAACTTTGGTTTACAAGCTCATCGTTGTTTTGGAAGTTCAATTGGTCACGAACAGACTCTACACGGTCCATATCAACGAAACGGAACTTACCAGAGTTCAGCATCTTAGTACTGATAGTGTCAGTGATTGACTCAGTATCGATGTGCTCACTTGTTTTGTTCTTGATTCGCTCTACAAACACGATTGGACGCTGTTCACGAGTAATGTAAGACACAGAACCAGACGCCATCATGCTATCGACCATTTCACCCGCAATCGTTTGAAGGTCAGTTGAACCGAAATCGATTGTCGTGGTTTCTACTGCTTGTGCATCACCGTAGCTTACCTTGTTTGAACAACCGCCTAAAATAACCGCTAAACCTAGTAGCGCAATGACACTCTTTTTCATTTTGTTTCCTCAACTTATCACTGAGCGGGGTTACCCACACTCTTAAATTCTTGTATTTACGAATCATGAGACCCGTTTAATCTAACTTACTGCTCTCGGAACTGGACTCTGAACTGAGTCGCTTTCGGGTTTACCGACACTTCCGACAACGAAATACTTTCAAAACCACGAACAATCGCTTGCTTCCAAGGACCTTGTTTAAGGTTGACCTCAAGCCCGGCATCGTCGTACCAGTAAAAACGATAAAGAATATGTTGATCGCCTTTATAGTTACTGTTTAAACGAACGATTCCTCGCGTATGACCGTCGACCAGATCGGTGCGAATATCTTCAACCTGTAAACGGCTGCCCAATACCTTGTCACCAAAGAAAACGTTCTGAGTCAGACTATCGACCCTTACGCCAGCTGTATTATCAGCACAACCAGCCAGAGCCATAACCGCTGCTAAGCTCACTAACCACTTTTTCATTACAGCCTCCCTAGCTGTTTATGCCACATTGTTGCATTGTTTCCTTGTCGAGAAATCCACACCAAGGTGGTCTGCCCTTCTCGAATATCAAAGTCGTACGTTTTAGCGCCCGCTTCCAACGTATATTGACCGCTATTTGCTACAAACGTACTGCTCTTAATCTCTGCAGGTAATGATTGCCAACTGCGAGTGTCTGGTTGCTCTGTCAGTGTGTTCCACACGTTGAACAGAATATTACCGACATCATCGCCTTTGGTTGCTTCTTTTCGAATGCGATCTTTCGCGACTACACGTAGCGCTTGGCGAATAACAATGCTTGTCATACGTTCCGATAGATCGTTCTGCGCCATCGCGTTTACATCAGTGATCAAATGTTCTTGTAGCGGCTGTCCGCTGATTCGCAAGGCAGAAAAACGCTCTACGTTTTGACTTGGGTAATATGGCAGCGCAAGAGAGTATATTGCCCCCTGATCGCGACTGTCATAAACAGGCAAATCCAGTCGCCAACTGTCCATAGCTTGCACAGCGCTCTGCTCTTGAAGAACAATCACTCGCCCTTCACCTGCACTAAGTTTAGAAGATTGCTTATAGCGTTTTTCTAATGTTGCTAAATCTTGTCGCATCCCTAAACGAGCGGCTGTTGCCATGGTTCTATCGATGATTTCTTGGTTATCTGGCATCACAGCCAAAGCACGACGATAGTCAACGTAGGCGCTGTTTAAATCATTTGACGCTTCATAAAGCAGACCAGACAAGAACATCAGATACGCATTCTGTACTGACTGCAGTTTCTTACCCGCATCAGGGTAATTGGCAAGGATGCTACCCACATTGGCAGACAAGCCTTGCTTCTTCGCATCGCTGGCTGCTTTGTCTAACTCAGCCTCGCGTTGCTTCTTCGCTTGTTCTTGAACTTGGTTGGCGCGACGCATTTCAATCACCGCACCTTCTAAATCGTTTTTCTTGAGGTAATTTAAACCGAGATACAGATGAAGAAAGCCCAACTCGTAATCGGCTGGCACATACTCGGTAATATTGTCATTCACAGCCAACGCACCCACACTGGTTGCACTGTCTGAGATTGAGATCACGGCTTTGCGTTGCTGCTCAGTAACCGCCTGATCAGCCACTTCAAACGAAGCCTTACTCTCAGGGTATTTTTGATCCAGCAGATTAATTCTGCCTCTTTCAAAGTTATCAAGGATGTCGCCTGCCGCGTAATCTGGTAGCTCTTGCTGAGCCTCTGAATAATCTCCAGATTTAACGGCTTGGTAGATCGCTTTGTTTTGTGCGCTGTAATGACTGAACAGGCTTCCTGCAGACATACTCGCACAACCTACGGTCAACGCCGATAACAGGGCAATGGAAGCGAATCTAAACTGTTGCTTCACTTATCGTCTCCGTGCATGTTTAAAATGCCAACTTTATTAGGGTCTGCTGACCTTTAATGGTCTCATTATCAAAACGAAACGCGTTGTAAAAAGGATCTCAAGCCAGTTGAAACCCTACTTATTTAGCCTCTGCCTAAGCGATGCCGACATTCAGACAACAGATAGAACTTAAAGTTGGCATACAAACTACAAATTTTCCAACTAACTACTTGTGTTAACCCGCTAATGAGCGCGTTTAAACTAGCTCATTAGCTTTCATTAACTCGTTAGCTTTTCATTAGCTCATTAACTTTTTATTAGCTCATTAATAGGGGGCCAAGTGGACGGCCGCCAACCAAGTGCATGTGAATATGATAAACCTCTTGGCCACCGTGAGAGTTACAGTTCACGATAAGACGATAGCCATCTTCTGCAATGCCCTCTTCTTTTGCTAACTTGCGAGCAACAGTAAACATGCGCCCCATCATCGCTTCATCTTCGACTTCAACATCGTTAGTTGTCGGAATCAGCTTGTTTGGGATGATTAGGATATGGCTTGGCGCGCGAGGGTTAATATCGCGAAATGCGGTTACTAAATCGTCTTGGTATAGTAGATCTGCTGGGATTTCTTTGTTGATGATCTTAGTAAAAATGGTTTCTTCAGCCATGTTTCTCTCCGATAAAACATTTATTTTTTAATGCTTTGAGTATGCGCTATGCCGCATCAAACCACAATAAATCTGCTTTAAAGCATAATAAAAAACACCGTTCAAATCAAAGAAAACGAGCCTTAGCTCTCAAGAATGGCATGTTGGTTATAACTGAGCGCTATTTTTGACGTGTGCGTCATAAAATGCGTAAGCCGAGCTCAATAGAATGCTGATAATTTTGTTAGTTTTACTTTGACCTGACATTAGGTCTGCATTTTTATTTAGGGAGAAAGCCATGAAGGGATCTGTGATCAAGCGTATGTACGCTGGTTTCGCACTGATCATCATCATGTTCGCAGTCACGATAACCATCATGATGAACAGCATGAATCAGATACACAGCAATTTTGAGAGTGTCTCAGAAACCTCATTACCACTTGTCGCGCTTTCAAATCAAACGAGTGTTCAATTGCTTTCTGCTGATAAGTCATTCAAAGATTTCTTAACCACACAAAACGCTGAACGCATGTCTGCAATGCGTACAGAATTTGCTGCATCACAAAACTCGTTTTCAGAAGTTCTCGGTAGTTTAGAAGCGGCAAGCCAAAACAATGCTTCACTTGTTGAACGTATCGCGCAATTAAGAGCAATGGAAGAACGCTACTTCGCCGAAGCTGACGAAGCGATGAACAACTACGTCGCGATGTTCGAAGCACAAGAACAAGTACAAAAAGCGTCTCGTGACTTCCAACGCTTACATTCAGAATTAACCGTTGGTATGAAAGAGTACGTTGCCGACCAAAAAAGCATCTCTGTAAAAGTGATGGCAAAGAGCTACTTCATCAAACTGCAAGACGCAGAAGTTATTACCTCTGATGCACTTGCTAGCTCTGATGTTGCCTTCGTTCAAAAAGCCGTTAACCAAAACAAAAAGGCCGTTACTCATCTTAACTACGCTTATCGAGGTCTATCAACACAACTACCAGCACTTAAAAATGTCTTCGATGAGTCGGTTCAGAAGTTCACCAAAGACGTTGGTCAGAAAGGTGGCGTACTAGACAAACACAACAACTACCTACAAGCCAAACAAGCGTTGTACGTGAACATCGCTAACCTAGCTCTAGAAGTTGACCAAGCGATGGCTGTTTTGGACTCATTCAACGTGACCGCTGAAGAGCAACTTAACTCATCACTCGCTGACGCAAGCAGCATCTACGACAAAGGCCTATTCAACGCGATTGCCATTGGCGTTGTTGTGACTGTGTTCGCTGCTGCGATTGGTTACCACATTGCACACAGCGTACGAGAGCCATTAACTCGCATCCTCGGTACATTAGAAGGTCTAACTGAAGGTGATATGACTCAGCGTATCGATATTCGCTACGACAACGAATTCAGCCGCGTGAGCCGTCACATCAACACCTTGGCTGACAACCTGCACAATATCCTTGTGAAGTTGAATGATGCTTCAGATGACTTAACTAAGACTGCAAGCGTCAACCAGAAGACGTCATCTGAAACGCAGGCTCAATTGAACAGCCAACGTGAGCAAACCGCGACTGTTGCGACCGCAATGACAGAGATGTCTCATTCTGTACAAGAAGTGGCGAACAGCGCGCAAAGCTCACTCACCATGGTTCAACAAGTAGAATCGGCTTCTGAGTCTGGTCGTCAGATCATGAACACCAACATCAGCACCATTAATCAGCTTGAAGTTCGCCTTACTGAATCAGTGGGCGCTGTAGGCGAGCTACAACAGATGAGTAGCCAGATTGGTTCAATCCTTGACGTTATTCGTGGTATTGCTGAACAGACCAACCTACTTGCACTTAATGCGGCAATCGAAGCAGCGCGTGCAGGTGAACAAGGTCGTGGTTTTGCAGTCGTTGCCGATGAAGTACGAGTGCTAGCACAGAAGACCACTCAATCAACCTCTGAAATCGAGACTATGATCAGCAATCTGCAATCAAGCTCGAAAACTGCAAGTAACGTAATTGAAAGCTGTATGAGCGATATGGACATGTCGGTTCAACAAGCTTCAAGTGCAAACAGTGCGATGGAAGAGATCCAAGCCTTGATTCTAGAGATCAGCCACATGAGTACACACATCTCTCAAGCAGCCGCTGAGCAGAGTGAAACGTCTGGTGATATTGCACGCAACATCGAAGACATCAACCACATCGCAGATAAGAGTTACCAAGCGATGTCTTCAATTGCGGAGGCAAGCCAAAACCTAACAATTTTGGCGAATCAGCAAGGTGATTTAGTACATCAATTCAAACTATAGATAAATGAAGAATCGATAGATATTTAGTGAGATTGTTGAGACTTCTTACCCAATAGTGGTGACTAATTGAGCTAGGGCAACTTTTATCAAGGGTTGCCCTTGTTTTTTATGAGCTTTGTCATTATATGATTATTAAGGCTTGCTGCTTCCCGTTTTTTCTTTCACCTTTATGAGCGAGCCGCTATTAAGGAATTTATATGGCTGTTCATGTTGGCATTATCGATCAAGACCCCATTCGCTTGCTCACCCCATTACTTGATAACCGAACGGTCAGCACTCACATCGTGTTTATCGGTGACAAAAATCAAGTCAGTATGTACAAACGTTTAGACAGCGTTTTGCACAAGCGCGACATTACGAGTGAGTTTTTCGAAATTCCGACCATCGTAAATACATCTGTCATTAAAGAATCTATCCAAACCCTTGCCGAAGACCTCAAAGCACGCGGTCAAGAAGTGAAGCTCAACGCAAGTTGTGGCCTCCGTCACCGCCTACTTTCTGTGTACGAAGTATTCCGTACTTACCACTGGCCAATCTTCGTGGTTGAACCAAATAGCGACAAGCTTTGCTGGTTGTACCCTAATGGTAAAGAAGACGCACAAGTTCAAGACCGCATCACTATCGACGACTACCTAACTGTGTTCGGTGCTCGCGGTGAATTCAGCGATGTTCAGCTGTCTCCGCAACTGGATCAGAAACTTTATGAACTGGGTGAACGTTGGGCAAGTAACGCACTCGAACTAGGCCCTGGCCTTGCGACATTGAACTACCTAGCAACGACCTGCCGTAAAGAACAAAAACTTGATGTAGGCCTATCTGAGAAGCAACAAGGCTATCGCGAGCTCAACATGCTGCTGAGCGATTTGGTTGAAGCTAAAATTGCGACTTACGACAATGGTATTTTGACCTTTGCCAACGAAGACGCGCGCCGCTTCTCAAACGGTGAATGGCTTGAAACATTGGTTCACAGCACAGTTAAGCAGATCCAAGATGACATGCCGACCATTCAAGACCGTTCTTTGAATGTTCAGGTATACCGTCAACTGGGTGAACGTGAGGTTCGTAACGAGCTTGATGTTGCCTCTGTGGTGAACAATAAGCTGCACATCATCGAATGTAAGACCAAAGGCATGCGTGATGATGGTGATGACACCTTGTACAAACTGGAATCGCTTAGAGACCTGCTAGGTGGCCTACAAGCACGTGCAATGTTAGTGAGCTTCCGCCCTCTTCGCCATAACGACATCACACGAGCTGAAGATCTTGGCCTTGCATTGATTGGCCCTGACGAATTGAAAGATCTTAAAACACACCTAACGGCATGGTTTACAGCTGCGGGTGGCAGTGAAGATCTAGAGTACTAAAAACCAATAAGCTCATGAGAGCTCAATGCTCTTAAGCAGATTGTTAAAAAGGCGAATGACGATTAAGTCACTCGCCTTTTTTGTTGTCTGTTTTCTCTATTGATTACTTTCAGACGGCACAAAAAAATGGCCGCATCATACGATGCGGCCATTTTCAAAATTTAATGTCACTTGAAGACTTAATGCTCTCTAAAACTCAGAGCACTTTAAGACTTAAAGCATTTTACGAGCGGCTTCTACAACCACTTTGATTGAACGTGCTTCTGTTACTTTTAGAGTGTCGTGATCAGGCGTCTCTTTTTGAGTACGGTTGATGATTACACCAGCAACACAACCTGCTTTCAGACCAGAACTTGCACACATAGTTAGCAGTGTTGCAGATTCCATCTCGAAGTTTAGAACGCCCATGTCTTGCCATTCTTGCATAGAGCCTTGGAAGCGCTTAACAACGCGACCAGAGAACGTGTCGTAACGCTCTTGACCTGGGTAGAACGTATCGCTTGATGCCGTTACGCCCATGTGAACTGTTGCACCTGATTCATCAACTGCCGCTTTCATTGCTGTTGCAACTTCAAAGTCAGCCACTGCTGGGAACTCCATAGGAGCAAAGTGTAGGCTAGCGCCGTCTAGACGAACAGAACCTGTAGAAACAATCATGTCACCCACGTTTACGTGAGGTTGGATAGCACCAGTCGTACCAACACGTAGGAAAGTGCGAACACCAAGTTGAGCAAGCTCTTCAACTGCGATAGAAGTCGATGGACCACCAATACCTGTTGAACATACAACAACTGGTTTGCCGTCTAGCTCTGCGCGGTAAAGCGTGTATTCACGGTGACTAGCAAGGAATACTGGGGTCTCCATCTCTTCTGCAATTTTTTGCACACGAGCAGGATCACCAGGGATGATCGCAAGAGTAGCACCGTTAAGATCTGCTTCAGTAACACCTAAGTGGAAAACAGCTTGAGACATAGTTCGCTCCTTTTGGCTTATTGGGCTTTTTACCCTTATTTAAGCTCATAGTAAATTCGTGGGGTACGAACACACTCTAACCAAGCTCATTACAAAATGAAGTGACACATGTCACATGAATGATCGCAACAATAATTCAAGTTTCACAAAAAACCGATTGGCATCACAAAAATAAGCAATCCGCACGCCTATGTTGCATACTAATGAGACAAAAAGCGCCTTTAACGTATTACCGCTAAAGGCGCTTTTATGTTAAGAATGCTCTATGTCGGTGAGCTCGATTTAGTCCGCTTTAGATTTAAATCGAAGCAGACGCAATGCGTTCAATGTCACCAATGCAGTTGCACCACTATCCGCTAAAACTGCCACCCACAAACCGGTAATACCTAACAAGCTTGTCACCAAGAATACGACCTTCAAACCAAGCGCAAGGGCTACGTTTTGACGGATGTTGTTCATGGTCGCTTGCGACAGTTCAATCATCGCTGGCAGCTCAGTTAAACGGTTATGAGTCAGTGCTGAATCCGCCGTTTCCAAAGCGACATCCGTACCACCACCCATTGCGATGCCGACATTCGCCGTTTTCATTGCTGGTGCATCATTAATGCCATCACCGACCATCGCCACGTGCGACTGTTGAGATAACTCCTCAACGTAAGATACCTTGTCGCTTGGCAATAGGCTTGCCTTGTACTGCATACCAATCTTGCTACTGATCGCTGCTGCACTGCGCGGATTATCGCCGGTCAACATGATAGATTGAATACCTAATTCATTAAGTCGTTCAATCGCAAGCTTAGCGTCACTGCGTAACGTATCTTGCCAAGCAATCAGACCAATCACCGTCGTAGCTTGCTCTGTTGATTCTTCTTGATCTTTAACCTCAAGAGCAACCACAACCGTCTTGCCCTCACCTTCTAATGCTTCTACCTGAGAAACCACATCGGCACCAAGTTCGAACGTGACTTTAGACGGTGACAGAACCTGATACTTAACACCATCAACATCCCCTTCAACACCACTACCAATCAACGCTTTCTTGTTGTGTGATTCAGGAATCTCAATATTCAGGTCTTTTACTTTAGCGACAAGTGACTGCGCCAACGGGTGAGTAGAGCCAACTTCAATCGCCCCAACCACACGCAGCATCGCGTCTTGTTGCCACCCCGATAGAGGTTGAATATCCGTAACCTGAGGCTTACCTTCGGTCAGTGTGCCTGTCTTATCGAAGGCGATGGTTTGGATTTTACCAAGCTGCTCTAGCGCTGCGCCGCCTTTAATGAGCGCGCCACGTTTCGCTGCTGCTGCTAAGCCAGAGGTAATCGCTGCAGGAGTCGAGATAACCAAGGCACACGGACAAGCAATCAACAATAGCGCTAGGCCACGGTAAACCCATGTTTCCCATGGCTGCGCAAACAACAATGGTGGTGTGATGATGACCAACAGAGCCACTACCATCATTAACGGTGTGTACCAACGGCTGAACTTATCGAGGAATCGCTCTAGTGGTGCTTTACGAGACTCTGCTTCTTCAATCAGATGAAGAATGCGATCGATCGCGTTCTCACCCTGTTTTGAAGTGATGGTGATACGAACCACTTTATCGACCACCACAGCGCCAGCCATGATGCTATTGCCTTCGATGTGTTCAACAGGAACAGATTCACCGGTTAACGCACTTTCATCAAAGCTTGCCGCGTCTGTAATCAATTGGCCGTCAGCAGGTAAACGAGAGCCCGCGGCCACTTCAATCACATCACCTGGAACCAGTTCACTGACTGCTACTTCTACACGCTCGCCGTTGATGATCTTAGTCGAGTTTTCTGGTACCAATGCCATTAGCGCTTGAACGCCACTTCTTGCTCTTGATGAAGCAAACGCTTCTAAGCGCTCACCAATCAAGAACAACAATAGAACCATCGCTGCTTCCGCAGTTTCGCCAAGGTACAAAGCACCCAGCGCGGCAACACTCATTAAGGTTTCAATAGCAAACGGTGTACCTGAACGCGCCAGCTGAACCGCTTTCTTCGCCACCGGATATAAACCAAGCAGACAAGTTACCGTAAACAAGCCTTCACTTAATTGAGGTGAGGTGATTTTTACAAGCGCCGCAAACAGCATTGCCGCTGCAATCGCGATAATCTGTAAATTAGGTTGGATATAAGCTTGCCAAAAAGTCTCAGGTTGTTGTTTTTCTTTCTTTGAACCGACTTCCGTAAGAGGGAAACCCGTTTTGATAGAGACCTGTTCAATGGTGTCAGCAAGGCTTTCATTATCGAATTTCACAACCAGCTTTTCGGTAGCAAAGAGAACCTTCGCTTGAATAACACCGTCAATATTGCTGATCGCGTTTTCTATTTTTCTTGCACAAGCTGGGCAGTCCATTCCGGCAACCAGCCAACTTTTCGAAAATTTGGCATCGAGAGATAAAGTTGAGGACTGACTGTCTTCTTCTCCACTATCCGACGAACTACAACAATCATCTCCAGACGATGACGAAGCAGCAGAAGAGCTACAACAACCAGATGAAGTACCTGCTGCTGTGATGCTTGAAATTTTAGGGCTAGAGCAACTTGCTCCTGCCGCTTGAGGTTGAACGTCCACTTTTGCTGAGCGGCACGCTGCATGTTTTGCGCACATAATGTATCTCCTTAATACTCAAAAGCCTTGAGGTTGTTGCTAACTTACGAGCAACAGAACCTTAAGTTCATCAAAAGTATAAACCTTGGAGGCTACTCCAAGGTCAAGAAGAAGTTTTCAAGAAAACAAAAATATTATGCCAGCGCCGATGGCTTACTGAGATTTAAGCTCCGCACACTCTTCACGGTTAGCGGATACATCATCAATAAGAACCGCATCGTGTGAACAGAATGGCTGAGTGTTCAAGCTGACAATCGACACATCATCTTCCACTGGATCAACTTGAGATCCTTGCATCAGTTCAGCGATATGATGTCGAAGCACCAAGATACCTAAAATTCCGAACAAAACATTACCCAAAGCTTGACCATAGAGAACACCCAAAGCGCCATACCACTCCGAACCTAGATAGACGAACGGCAGAGTACCTAACGTCGCTTTACCCAAATTCAATGCTGTCGAGTAAAGCGGTTTACCTAGGTTATTAAAAGAGGTGTTGGCAACAAATAGTGCACCGTTAAAGGTGAAGGTTAACGCCACATAGGTACAGAAAGCCGCCACAATGATTGCTGCATCACCTTGTAAGCTAAAGCCTTGAATGACATAACCTTGAACGAAGTACAACAGAATACAAACAGCGATGGTGTATGCCGTAGTAACCAGCAATGAGTTATTGAGTGTTTCTTTTACTCGGTCCATGCGTTCAGCACCAAAGTTCTGACCAATGATTGGCCCCACAGCGCCAGACAAGGCAAAGATAACCGCAAAACAAACTGGCGTCAGACGACCTATCACGGCAAAGCCCGCGACAAAGTCCTCACCATATTGTGCGATACCCGTTGTCACAATCGCATTACCGATAGGCGTTGCGGTATTGGTGATAATCGCAGGCAGCGCAATCGCCAATATTGGTCGAATATTAAGACGCCATTGCACAAAAGAAGGCGGAGCCACCAGCTGATGGCTGCGAATAAGAGGATAAAGCGAAAAGAATAGCACCGAGAAACGAGCGACAACCGAAGCGATAGCCGCCCCTTCGATGTTCCAACCAAAACCAAAAATAAACAGAGGATCGAGAATCGCGTTAACAATGCCGCCAGACAAAGTTGCCCACATCGAACGCTTAGCATCACCTGCCGCTCTTAAGCCCGCACCCGCCGCCATCGCTAACGCCAAAAATGGACCACTTGGTAGCAAAATCTGTAGGTAAGCTTGAGCACGCTCGGCTGCAATACCTTTGGCGCCTATCGCGGCTAGCAGCTCTGGAATATAAGCGAACATGATTGCAGTTATGGTTGAACTGATAACAAACGCAGTCAGCATGATACTGGTGCTTAGGTTTCGAGCGTGCTCTTGATTCTTTGAGCCGATGGCTTTGGACACTAATGCGCCCATGGCAATGGAAGTACCGATAGAAACGGAGGTAGAAAAGAAAGTCAGCGTACCTGCAAAGCCTACCGCAGCAGCCAATTCGACCTGTCCGAGCATACTGATAAACAGCATGTCGAGTAAATCGACCACAAATAACGCCATCAAACCGACAGAGCCAGCCCCCGACATCACCAATATGTGGCGCATCGTTGAACCTTCAACAAACTTTGCCGTTTGATTTGACATGAAACCTCCAAAAGTTGGAATACCCAAGAGCTAAAGCCCAATCAGCTAATCAACAGATCAACAGACTCGGGATCCACAAAAAGAGGATCGACCAAGAAAAGCGCTATACAGAAAAAAGGCGCTAGTGCGCCTTTTTTCAATTGAGGGTATTGAGAAAAATAATCGTTCTTAACACGCTACTATACCTGATGTTTGAAGCATTCTTCCAAGTTCTTGCCGATTGCTCTCAAAACATCGGTTCTGGTGATAATACCCACCAGTTTTCGATTATCGATCACAGGGTATGCTTTAGGTTTTCCAACCTGCATCATGTCCGCCAATTCAATAATGGATAAGTCAGGTGACACCGACAGCACTTCTTGGTACATGCAGTCACCCACAAGGTGTGTGTCTTGGCAGAAGTAACTGACCTTCACAAGTTTCTCGAGTAAATCCTGCTCTGAAAGGAAGCCAATCACTTGTTCATTATCGTCGATTACGGGTCCACCCATGTGGTGACTACGCATCACTTTGTCTAACGCTAGACTTAACGGCATATCAGGAGTAAATGTCACAACCTGCTGCGTCATGTAATCTTTCACTTTAATAGAATGCATTGCGTTCTCCCTAAATACTTTGCGTCATATATTTTTCTATCTCGTTAAGTTAATTGTTGTCTAAAATCTTGATTTTACTAAATGGATTTCAACAATTTTATTGATAGGCAAAACCTAACAAGACTAAAAAGTGAGACAAACAAAGGGTTGAGCACGTTTTCGAACGCCAGAAAAAAGAAAAAAAGAGCTCTTACAAAGCCTTACTTTCCCTTGCTTAACCTTACTTAGCCAAACTAGCCTGCGTAAATAAACCCTGTAATCTTCACCGCACAAATAATTAGAAATCCCGATTTAGGAAGTTTATGCAACACGACAACAAAATGTACGCGTATGTTTATGCAGGTAACGACGGCACAGAAAACACACTCATCGCCACTATCGATAATCAAGAAAAACCGCTGATATCAAGCTGCGTTGATGAGATAAAACGCATGTCATGCTTAGCCATTGATTTAGCAGCAAAACACGACCTAAAAGTGAAGCTGGTGAAGTATCAAAGAGAACAAGAGATCGACTTCGGCCTATTCGTTAAATAGTGACTCCGACACTGATTTGGTTAATCACGAACTGGCAGCCACAGTAGCAATAGCAATAGCAAAGCATTAGCGTGAATGGCTGCCGAATTCGACCTGACAAGCCGAGCGGGTAAAGGCTATAATGATCAGACGGCGCCCTTGCCGATTTTCATTGTCCAAATACGGTTTACTATGTCCTCTCAAACCTCACCTAAAACGTATCTAACGAATTCCTTATCTAAGTTAAAAAGCTACTTTAGTGAGTTATTGGATTTCCAATCACGCATTTGGGTGGTTCATATCTTTGAAGACTCCATTACCGATCAATCGTTTGTGATTAATGAGGATGGCTTTAAAGAACCGCTAGAGTGGATGAAGAACCGTGATTACCAAGCGAGAATGCTTGATCGTGTTGATAAGATGAAAATCTCACAGGTGATCGAGATTCAGTTCGAAGACAAAATGCATCGCTTGATGCGAGTGAAGTAGTGCTATTGTTTGGGCACGCACGAAAAGCCATTACTAGAAATTAAGCATAAAAAAGGCCAGCGCTCGCTGACCTTCTCTCATTGATTACAAACCACCATCTAACGCGCACAATACTCATGCCACAGGCGCACCGCTTTCTGGTATGCCTCAGTTTTATCGTGCGTTTCTGCAAAGAGAATGGCTGTCATGCTGTCGACAACGGTATTCGCCATTAGCGCCATCTCTTCAGCCGATGTGCCAAGTACACATTGACTAGGAAGTGGCAACTCTAGGTTCATCATCTCTTCCCAGTAGAACGATTCGACTTTGTCAGGGGAGCTCATCCATACCGTTTGGCTAACTTTAGGATTATATTCCGACTCACCGTTCATCCCTTTGAATGAAATCACCGAGTGGGATTTGTTTCCAATAACATGCTCAACTTCCGCATGAAGTTGTGGGAAGCCAGGATGGAAACTGCCACGCAAACCTAAACGGCCACCACCAGGATTCAATGCTCGAACTACCGTGTTAATTGGTGTTCTCAAACCGTAACGGTGTTTCCAACCAATCATGGTTTGTGCTTCGGGCGCAAAGTTAGCTAGCGGTAAATAAGCAATGCCGTCTTGTTCAAGAATCGACTTAGCATGTTCAGGGTTCTCAGCACTTTGTACACCGACATCTTGCAAATGGCTTTCAACGTGCGTCCTACCGCTCGGCTTATCCATATAGCCGTGCATTAACACTTTATAGCCATTGTCAGCGAGTATTTTTGCTGCCAACAAGTTCCAAGGTTTGCCACTGGCATTATCGTTACGCTTACCTGCATAACACGGCCAATCAATATCAGCGCCTAAATCTGGCACTCGAGATTGAAACGCTTTTACAAAGCCAGCGATCTCTTCATTAGTTTCATTCTGCACACGAATCAGCATCAGTAGCATAGCCATTTGGTCGTCACCGACCTCTCCGCTTAAATACTCATCCATGATGCGGTAGGCTTGTTCGAACGATAAAGGCTTACGCCCTCTTTCTCCTCGTCCAACTGTACGAATACACTCTAAAATACTACTCATTGATTGTTTATTCTCTTCCGTTGATATCAATAAAATTCGAATACACTTTCGATTCTATGATACCCACAGTGCATTGCAAAGCGATTCAGTTGCTATCGACCGAATTACCATTACGCGGATTGGTGTTCTAAAAGTAAACTTACTGGTGTAAAATTAGCGTATGCAATGCTAACCGCGACATATTGAGTAGTATCCCGATGACTGTAAAAAAAACGCTGAGCCAAAGAAAACGTGAATCGATCGTTGCCGCTGCTATCGCAGAGTTTACTGAGCATGGCTACAAGGCCACCAGCATGGATAAAATATCGAGTCGCGCAGAAGTATCAAAGCGCACCGTATACAATCACTTTGCCAGCAAAGAGCTGCTTTTAGATGAGATTCTAGACAGCATTTGGAGCAAAACTCTGGCCGCGACGCAATTCCCTTATCAAGCAGAACTGCCACTTGAAGAACAGCTTTCGTCGATAGCCAATCAAGAACTTGAGTTACTTGAGTCTGAAGGCTTCATCGACCTGTCACGTGTACTGTTCTCTGAGTATTTCCATAACGCCGAACTGGCGCATCAAGCGATGGAAAAATATTCCCAAGCAGAAAGTGGACTTACAACCTGGATTAAAGCCGCGTTGGCAGACGGTCGTTTAGTAGAACTAGACCCACAATTCGCCTCCACGCAGTTCATTGGTCTGCTTAAGTCTTTTGCGTTTTGGCCGCAAATCATTGGTCATGTGCCGTCACCGGATGCTGCGCACAAACAAGTGATCATTACTTCAAGTGTCGAGATGTTCCTTAAACAATATCAGGCGTGATTTTGGTGGTTGATGAGAATTCAACCACAATAAAACCATCACTAGTATCTGCTGTTATTTTCCCTATACTGCAACCCACTTTCGTCATTACGACTCAGTAAAACTTCAACTTTAGGTAACCCTATGATTACTTTCACCACCAACTTTGGCGATATCGAGATTGAACTGAACCTTGAAAAAGCGCCAGTAACGTCGAAAAACTTCCTTAAATACTGCCAAGACGGTTTCTACGAAGGCACGACATTTCACCGTGTTATTGAAGGTTTCATGATTCAAGGTGGTGGTCACACTATCGACATGACAGAAAAACCAACTCGCGCCCCAATCGTCAACGAAGCAAACCGTGGTTTGAAGAATGTGATTGGTTCTGTGGCAATGGCTCGGACTGATGCACCACATTCTGCAACGGCGCAGTTCTTCATCAACCTTGATGACAACGATTTCCTAGATCACACCTCAACAACCAATGCTGGCTGGGGTTACGCGGTATTCGGTAAGGTTTCAGCAGGTATGGATGTGGTAAACAAAATTGCGAAAGCACCAACAACCATTCGCTGGGGACACGAAGATGTGCCTTGCGAAGATATTGTGATTACAAAAGTCACTATTCGCGACTAATTCATTCACGTCCTTTCCCGCCCCTAGTGCATTCGAATTGATGGCATAAAGAAAAGAAGGCTGTGCGATAGGACTATGGTGGTAAGGGTTCGACTTTACCACCTGTATTTAAAGCTCGTTGTTAGAATAGTTACCAGCGAGAACGATAAGTACGGTGACACCCTTTGCACGTCTTATTCGCAGAATTTAACCCTTGCTCTGCACTCGACAAGTCTTGTTCAACACTCGCCTGATAAGGCTCAGAAAAGCACTTGAAGAACAACTCGTTCCTATCCCCGTTCGTTTAAACAAAGAGTTGATGAACGAGTTAGATGCTGAAGAGCAACAACAAATGCTCAAGCTACTTCAGAAAGTAGTCGCGCAATCTGATCTTACCGCGTTCACTGCTTAGCAAGCTTAGTGCTTAGAAATTATTACACTCTGAACGTGTATTGAAAAACAACCCACACTCGGCCTTGCGCCGAGTGTTTTATTTTCGTCTCGACCATTTGATATAGCAAAATAGTGAAGCAATGATCACCGCCCCACCGAGCAGCTTCTGCATCTCTACACTTTCGCCAAGCACACTCACACTTAACAGCAGCGTCCACACAGGCTCAAGAATCATGATCAATGCCGCCACTTCCATGTTCACGGAGTGCTGACCGACCGTTTGTAGCAAGTAACGAATAGACGTTGCGATCACCGCAGAGACAATAAACCAGAAGACTAAGGTTTTGGTGATTTCGAACTCCGGCTGAGCTGTCATAGAAGCAAAGGCTAAACCACTCACACCCACCACAAACAGTTGCACACAGATTGATGCGATAGGCTTGATATTGGTAATCACACGCTTGTTCATCACAAAGTGAACAGACAACAACATCGATGCTAGTAAGAAATAAATCTGACTCTGCTCAACATGCCAGCCGTTACCCAAAGTCAGCAACAGCATGCCAATAATCGCGATCGGGAAAGACATCCAAAACGCGCGATTAGGCTTAGCTCGAAACAAAATCCAAGACACAAACGGTGCAATGATCATGGCTAAGCTCATGATGAATGCCCCTTCCGACAAGCTGTCAGTCACCGAAACTGCAAACACCCATACCTGCAATGAGGCAGACAACAACAAACCCACGCCGCAAAGAGACAGAATCTGCTTAAACGAAAGCTTACGAATATGGTGAATACAAAATGGCAGAAGAATAAGACTCGCGACGAGGAATCGCACACCAATGAACACTGGCCCAGGCATTTCTAATACCACCAGCTTAGATGCAATCCATCCCACCCCAGCTAGCAGGGTGGCAAATAGAAGGTAAAGCTCTCCGCGCATCGCTTTCACGTTCATCATTTTACTTAGTCCAATAACAAAAAAAGCAACCCGACTCTGCAAGGTTGCTTTTTATAAACATTCAACAGGATCGAGATACTATCTCAATACTCTGCTTCAGGCAGCTGTTTTTAGCCTGCGTATTCTGGGTAATCCGTTAAACCTTTTTCAGCACCACCGAACAATGTGTTTGGATCGTGCGCTGCAAGTGGGTAACCATTTTGAATACGAGCTGGTAAATCTGGGTTCGCAACGAATGGACGACCAAAACCAACCATGTCAGTTACGCCTTCAGCAACGGCTTTTTCGCCACGCTCGCTATCGTATTTACCCGCATAAATAAGGACACCCTCGTAGGCTTCACGAACTGCTGCTTTAAATGCTTTTGGCGTTTCAGGTGCATCGTCCCAATCAACTTCTGCAATGTGTAGGTAAACAATTTTGTATAGGTTAAGTAGTGCTGCCGCCGCTGTGTAAGTCTCTACTGGTGTAGCGTCAACCGTACCATTCAACGATGTGAACGGAGCAAGGCGGACACCAACACGGTCAGCACCAATCGCTTCAACCATAGCTTCAACCACTTCGCCTAGGAAACGTAAACGGTTTTCAATTGAACCACCGTATTCGTCAGTGCGGTTGTTTGCTTCAGAATCGATGAATTGGTTGATTAAGTAACCATTCGCTGCGTGAAGTTCGATACCATCAAAGCCTGCTTCAACCGCATTCAAAGCCGCTTGGCGATACTGTTCAACCACCTCTTTGATGTCTTGTTTCGTCATTTCACGAGGTTCAACCACATCAACAAAGCCCGGTTCATCAGTACCGTTATCGATGAATACCTTTACGTTTTGTGCTTTAAGTGCAGAAGACGAGATTGGCTGTTCACCACCAATGTTGTCTGGGTGTGTTACACGGCCTACATGCCAAAGTTGAGCGAAGATAACGCCCTCTTTTTCATGTACGGCATCAGTCACTTTTTTCCAACCAGCGATCTGCTCATCAGAATAGATACCCGGAGTCCAAGCATAGCCTTGACCCATAGGTGAAATTTGTGTGCCTTCAGCAATAATCAAACCTGCAGAAGCACGCTGAGCGTAGTAAGCCGCCATCATATCGTTTGCTGAATTACCAGGTTGCGTTGCGCGAGAACGCGTCATCGGTGGCATAACAATACGGTTTTTAAGCTCGATATTACCAAGTTGAATTGGTTGAAATAGTGCGTTTGTCATTGTTATATCCTCGATTAACCTAGTTGAATCAGTTCGATTTGGTAGCCGTCTGGGTCAGTAATAAAAGCGATATGAGTTGAGCCGCCTTTCACTGGACCCGCTTCGCGAGTGACGTTGCCACCTAGCGATTTGATTTTGTCACATGCTGCGTAAATATCTTCTACACCCAATGCCAGATGACCAAACGCGCTGCCCATCTCGTACTCATTCGTATCCCAGTTGTACGTTAGCTCGATAGTCGTGCCGCCTTGCTCATAGCCAACAAAAACCAATGTGTAGCGGTACTCTTTGTTTTCGTGGCGTTCAAGTTCCTTCATTCCCAATACCTTGGTGTAGAACTCGATAGACTTGTCTAAATCAGTAACTCGGATCATTGTGTGTAGGAATTTCATATTTCGCCCTTTTTAGCCCAGCAACCTGAGCCGATATAATCGTGAGTGGAGGTTACCCACTTCTTTGTTAGGGTTAATATACGAGCTGACAGCAAATAAATGAAATTATCATAAATTCTCATTGTGATAATTTTTTATTATAACTCACTTAATACAAGTGATTTGTTAAGAAGATATTTGGCAAACAAAAGATAGGGCGACGATCAGAAAGCGGAGCGCCAACTGTTTAGTGATTTAGACATGTCATTAGTCGTATTGATGATCTGCTCTCTCAACCACTTATGTGCCGGATCGGTGTTCTGTTTTTTCAACCAAATGAGGTAATGAGAGATAGGCTGATAATCGAAAGGCGGTTTGAACAACTGTAACCCAAGACGTTCCTGATACTGGTTCGCCATAGAAAGCGGCACAACAGTGATGTAATCAGTCTGGCTACACAGCATTAGGTTACTGGCCATAGAGCTGCCGTGAATTACAATTTTACGCGAGGATAAGTCTAACGAAGTGTAGTGAGTCAAACTTCTTACTTGGCGACGTGTTCTGGCTAAAACCGCATGTTGCTCACTGAGATATTGCGCCTCGGTGATCTCACCTTTGATCCTAGGGTGCCCATTTCGGCAAACAATCACAAACTCACTGTCGTAGAGCTTTTCGCTCATCATGCTTGAATGCTCAGGCAACACAATGTCGATCATCAAATCAAACTTCTGAGTTAATAGATCCTCATGGACTTGATCATCACTATCTGGTTGGTCATACACCTCAAGAGATAAGCCTTGGTTAGATAACTGAGAAAATCGATCGAGCAACATCCACTTTAAATGTTCGGGAACCGAAGCCACAAACCTGCGCTCTGTACTCGCTTCATCAAACCCAGCCATACCTTGAAACACGCCGTTGAGCTCATGTATTGGCGCTTTGATTTGCTCATACAAGCTTTGCGAGTAAGCAGTAGGCACAACCCCTCGCCCACTGCGCACAAACAACTCTTGGCCAATTTCATTTTTCAGTCGGCCGAGCGCAGTGCTGATCGTCGATTGATTGGTATTCAAATGATCGGCAGCCTTACTCAAACTGCCCTGCTCCATCACCGCTGAAAACACAGCCAATAAGTTAAAATTCGGAATGTCATTACTCATGATTCAGTGCTCATTTGGCGATAGATTTAATTATCTTATCGTAAAAGCGATAGAATGAAACAACGGATGCTCATTGAGAAAACAAAACTGAGAAGGAAGCATCATATGGTAAAGAGCAAAAATGTCAGAACAACTCACTCTTTCGAATAGCTGCCACATTCGCCAGATTGGAATCTAAATCTCTTCGCTGTGCCAGTAACGCTTAATCCACCCAAACTCACCCTAGACTGGTCGGAGTATTCAATATTTCCGTCCTGCCTTATTGATACTTTTATAGCCACTTCTATGATCCAGGCTAATTAAATAGACATATTTTATAAGCCGAGTTTGAGCCTGTTCAAATAAACCCACCTCACGTTTAAGCAACCACTCAATTCATCGTAATTACGATAATTCAATATCGCAATAATGCGTAGATAGCACCAGTTACACTTCCTATTATTTCGCCAACAAATCAATTCTTAACCTAAACAGAAAACCTAAAAATGTGTAGATGATGGTGTTGCACACATCACGGAAGACGGCCTTAAAACCCAATGCAGCAAACGAACCTATCAATGGTAGACGTTACTTAAGAATGATTTCGCCAGGTGTTTTTAACACTCTATTCGCGAGAATGCGTTGTCTACGTGGTCAAAGCGATTTTTAATTGTCATCTAGTACTTTTGACTCAGTAGGTCTATACGGTTACGTGAGTTCAACACCTCTTTCAGATGTCTTCTAAAAGTCTTGTACCAAGGCTGCACTTTCTCTCTCCTTATTTAGGTTGAGATATGAACTTTATAAAAATCGTTTTCCAGAAAATCTGGGCCGTTGTGATGGTCTTGATTAAATTCTGCCTGTTTATGGCGGTAATGTTTGCTGGTGCATGGGCTCTTGCACCGTTAGGCACAATCCATTCTAAAGACATCGACATGTCTCAATTCAACAATCATCCCAATGAAATGATGATGAACTTCTTCCAGATGGAGTACTTCTCTGGTTACTTGTTCTCAGTGACCATTGCTGTCGTATTAGCCGGTATTTACGGCATGTGGCAATTGCATGAACTGGGAGTGCATAAAGCAAAAGAGCACAAAAGCGCTCACGTACAGATCGTGTTTGCACTGTCACTTTGTGGACTGTTCATCAGCAAAACATTCTGGGTTATCGCCTTGGTTATCGCATTGGCGAACTGGAAACATATTGGTCAATCACTGAGTGATGTGATTCGCCGTGGTGTTCAGCCTAAACAAGATGCGGCTAATGCAGCGACAGCCGCTGTCCACGTATCGCCTGAACAATCGGTAACGGAGCCGTCTCAAACAAATCAGTCTCCAACACAAGAGTCTCCAGTAGAACAATCTTCTAAAGAACAGTCTTCAGAAGAAAAGGCTCCAACAAAACCATCCCCTACAGAAAAAGAGGTCGCATAATGAAAGAGATGATGATTCCATACATCCTAATTGTATGGTCACTGTTTGCGACAGGCGCACTGAAGAAGAACTTCAAAAACTACACGTGGGCTGCCATTGGCGGCGTAACAATCCTTGCGGTATTAGCGGTTATCTCTCGCTTATGGGCACCGGTTGATTTAACCAACTCAACCACAGTGAAAGCACCACATGCGGTAATGTCACCTATCTTTGGTCAGCAGATCGACAAAGTGCTTGTTGAGCACAACCAAATGGTTAAAGAAGGCGACGTAATTTACACACTCGTCGACATCGATTCTGCCGCAGACAAAGCAAAGATCGAATCTTCAATTGTTCAGAAAGAAGAAGAGATCAAGCAAATGACTCGCGACTTAGAGCGCGCTGAAACGTCACCTGAAATCTTCAATATGCGTGACGTAGAAAAATACGACTCAGACCTTCGAGTGCTGCACGCTCAACTTGTATCGTTAAAAGCCGATCTACAAAAAGTAAATTGGGCGCAAGAGAAGAAAACCATTAGAGCTGAATTTGATGGTCAGGTATCGATAGTGAATATTGCTGAAGGTTCTGTCATGGGTAACATGCACCTCTACAATACCAGCAAAAAATTCCTTGAGATGCGTATTTCAGACCAAACTTACGGCTATGTTCAAGTAGGAGACTTCGCAGAGTTCTTCGTTGATGCCTACCCAGGGCATGTGTTCCGAGCAAAAGTACACAGCTTTAATGCAGGTACGGGTGAGTCGAGTATTTCTCCACTTCAGGGGCCACAAAGCGTCGGTCAACACGTGGTAAGAAACGGCAACGGTTTAGGCCGTACCATCGTACTTGAGATCATCGAACCAGAAGGTTTCAATATCCCAATTGGTTCAGCTGGCGCAGCTTGGATTTCTGCTGAGAAGCCACATCCGTTCTGGGGCTTTATTGATGTAATCGGTGCGGCAACGGTTCGCCTACAATCTTACAAGTCTTACTTAGGCGCTTGGTAAACAAGTTACGCGTAAGAGTTGGATAGAAGATAAACAAAAATACCCCGCTCGTCGGGGTATTTATATTATTGGTGCGAACTGCTTGATAGGTTAATCTTGTTCCAACCTTACGAAAAAGGCAGTGGAATCAGTTCCAGTCCAAGTACGCCGCTGATGCTCATCACCACCAGCAGAGAGACCTTGAAGACTGTCTTTGACCACTGGATGTAGTTAAGACAATCAACCTTACGGAACGTCACTTTGGTCCACATAAAGCAAACGGCTGCCGACACGGCTAGGTATTCATAACCCGCCTCTCCGAGTAAAAATAACCCCAGAGCAACCGCGCCAAAAGCGACCACATACGCTTTCATATGTTTGTGAGCCTTATCCACACCCTCTTTAACCGGTAAAACGGGAATGCCTGCATCTCGGTAGTCTTGAATGCGGAACATCGCAATCGCATACGAGTGTGGCATTTGCCATAAGCAGAACATAATGAACAGCAGAACGGCTTCTAAGCTCAGGTAGTTCGTCACGCCAAGGTAGCCAACCAATGGTGGAACCGCGCCAGAAATACTGCCCACTAAGGTGCCGTAAACTGAATTACGCTTGTACCACATGGTGTAGAAAAAAACGTAGAACACATAACCAAGCAACACCACCACCGCAGACATCGGATTAACGAATTGAAACAGCAACGCCGTGCCTGCCAACAACATGACTAACGCATAGATAAATGCGACGTCTGTGTTGATGTTGCCCTGAACCAATTCACGGTTCTGGGTTCGTTTCATTTTCTGGTCGATATCTCGGTCAAAGATGTTGTTGACCACACAACCTGATGCAATCACAAGTCCCACACCCGCTAATGTTGTCAGTAACAACATCGCACTGGCTGGTTCTGTTTTTGCGGCGAGGAAGAACCCCGCCGCAACAGAAATCAGGTTGCCGAAAATGATGCCCGGTTTGGTAATAGACAGATATCTTTTCAGCATACCCTAGCCTACAACTTCATGTTGACGTTCATGTTGTAGATGATCCATACCGAGCCAGCGATAAGAATCAATACAACGATGGCGGTAAACATCAGTGACACCAAGTTCCAACGCCCATCGGAAGATTTCGCTTCCATATGCAAGAAGTACTTAAAGTGCACAAAGATTTGCACCAGCGCACACCCGAACAAGATCACGTAAGTTTCCGTGCTTGATAGCGCATGTGACCACACGATGTAGAACGGAATAATGGTCAGAATTAGTGACGCAATAAAGCCTTTCACATAATCCGTTGCACCGCTGTCTAGATGCTGTTCCATTACATCACCCCCATTAAGTACACAATGGTAAATACACAAATCCAAACGATATCAAGGAAATGCCAGAACAAGCTTAAACACTGGAAACGCATCGACATGTTGTCGTTCAAGCCTTTGGTTGAAAGCTGGTGATACGCCACTGCCATCCAAATCAGACCAAACGTTACGTGCAACCCGTGTGTGCCAACCAAGGTAAAGAACGCAGAAAGGAACGCACTCTCTTGAGGACCATAACCTTCTGCAATCAAGTGATGGAACTCATACACTTCCATACAGATAAAGGCTAAGCCCAATACGAAAGTAACTTTGATCCATCGCTTCAGTCCCGTAACGTCTTTGCGCTTCATTGCAATCATGCCAAAGCCAAAGGTGATACTACTGAACAGCAGCATCATGGTTTCGACAAACACGAACGGCAGTTCAAAGATGTCTTTGCCTGTAGGCCCTGCGATTGAACCACTCTCAAGCACGGCATAAGTCACGAAAAGTGTGGCAAACAGGACACAGTCACTCATCAAGTAAACCCAGAAGCCAAACAACTTGTTACCCGCAGCTTCGTGGTGATGATCATGCGAGTGTGCAAGATCATAAGTGTGTGACGGAGTATTAGCTTGCATACGTCGTCTCCAAATCATCTTTATTGTTGTTATCACTGTCACCGTCAGCGCTGTTACCACGACCAGAGTTGTCGCCCTTCACTGACTGTCTCTTAGCTTCTTCAAGCTGTGCACGTCGAGCCGCTTCAATCGCTTTGATCTCTTCAACTTCCACGTAGTAGTCCACATCGTCGTTGTAGCTGTGTTGAATACACGTCACCACGATGCCCACTAAGCTTGCCGCCGCTAGCCACCAGATGTACCAAATCATTGCGAAGCCAAATGCCAACGCCCATGCAGAAACATAGATACCTGTCGGTGTGTTCTTCGGCATGTGAATACGTTCGTATTCTTCTTCCTGAGTTGGATCAAACTCACCACTTTGCTTTTGATACCAGAACGAATCGATCTCATCGCCCTTAGGCAATTTTGCAAAGTTGTAGAACGGCGGTGGTGAAGACGTTGCCCATTCGAATGTGCGTCCGCCCCACGGGTCACCGGTTAGATCTCGGTTTTGGTCGCGGTCACGAACACTCACGTAAATCTGAACGAACTGACACACCACACCCATCGCAATCACGCCCGTACCTGCAGCCGCAACCGCCAGTAGAGGGAAGAATTCAGGATTGATGTCTTGGCTCAAACGACGCGTCATGCCCATAAAGCCCAGAGCATAAAGCGGCAAGAACGCCATCAAGAAACCGATTATCCAGCAGTAGAATGCGCGTTTTCCCCAAAGTTCGTTCAGAGTGAAACCCGTCGCTTTCGGGAACCAGTAACCAATAGCAGCGAAACAACCGAACACTACGCCACCGATGATTACGTTGTGGAAGTGAGCAATCAGGAATACCGAGTTATGCAGAATAAAGTCTGCGCCCGGAACTGCCATCAATACGCCTGTCATACCACCCACCGTAAAGGTGATAAGGAAACCGACCGTCCATAACATAGGTGTGGTAAAGCGGATACGACCTTTGTACATGGTGAACAACCAGTTGAAGATCTTAACCCCGGTCGGGATAGAGATAATCATAGTTGCGATGCCGAAGAAGGCATTCACATTTGCGCCTGAACCCATAGTAAAGAAGTGATGCAGCCAAACCACAAACGCAAGGATGGTGATAGCCACCGTCGCCCATACCAGCGAGGTATAACCAAACAGTTTTTTACGTGAGAAGGTTGCCGTCACTTCAGAGAACACACCGAAGATAGGCAAGATTAGGATGTACACTTCAGGGTGTCCCCATGCCCAAATCAGATTCACATACATCATCACGTTGCCACCAAGGTCGTTGGTGAAGAAGTGCGTGCCGATGTATCTATCCAAAGTCAGTAGCGCGATGGTCACCGTTAGGATAGGGAAAGAGATAATGATCAGGATGTTGGCACACAGCGATGCCCACGTGAATACTGGCATCTTCATCATTGGCATAGACGGAGTACGCATGCGCAAAATCGTCGCGAAGAAGTTCACACCCGTTAACGTGGTACCCACACCGGATATTTGCAGTGCCCATATCCAATAGTCGACCCCACTCCAGGGCTTGCCTCAATACCGGAAAGCGGTGGATACGCCAACCAACCCGTACGGCCAAACTCACCCAAGCCAAGCGACATGTTGGTTAGGATAATACCCACCACAAATAGCCAGAAGCTCAAGTTATTCAGATAAGGGAATGCAACATCACGAGCGCCAATTTGCAGCGGCACGATGATGTTCATCAAACCGATAACCAAAGGCATCGCGACAAAGAAAATCATGATCACGCCGTGAGCCGTGAAGATCTGGTCGTAGTGATGTGGCGGCAAATAGCCCGTTTCACCGGCTGCAGAAAGCAATTGCTGGCTACGCATCATGACCGCATCAGCAAAGCCACGAACTAACATCACCATCGCAACAGCAATGTACATGAAGCCCAATTTTTTGTGGTCTACCGACGTAAACCATTCATTCCAAAGGTATTGCCACTTACCGGCTTTGGTTACCGCGTACACCACTAAACTGCCCACTAAAGCGATCATGGTTAACGTGACCAAAATAATGGGCTCGTGGTAGGGAATTGAGTCTAGAGTTAATCTTCCAAACATGACGATTATCCTTGGGTTTCCGGCAAACAGTTCATTGAACCAGGGTGCTGGGTCACGACATCAGTGAATAAAAATGGTGGGATACTTGAAAACAGCGTCACAGGCTCAGCCACACTTGGCGCGGCCAATGAACGGAACTGCTCCCAATCTTCGATGCGATCAGGGCTTGCTTTCACTTTCTCCACCCAGTTTAAAAACGCCACTTGATCAGGCATGGCCGATGCGGTGAATTTCATCTGAGAGAACCCTTTCCCACTGTAGTTCGATGCAAAGCCTTTGAAGTCACCTTCGTGGTTTGCAATTAAATTCAACTTGGTCACCATTCCCGGCATCGCGTAGATCTGCGAACCAAGACGCGGGATAAAGAACGCGTTCATGATGTTGTCTGAAGTTAGCTTAAACGTCACCGGTACATCTTTCGGGAACGCAACATAGTTAACCGTCGCAATGTTTTGCTCCGGATAGATGAACAGCCACTTCCAGTCCAGAGAGACCACTTCGATCACCATAGGTTGCACATCACTTTCCAGAGGCTTTGATGGCTCTAATTCGTGTGTTGTTCGCCAAGTGATGGTGGCTAGAATCGCGATGATGATGATTGGAATCGTCCATACCACCACTTCAATCTTGGTTGAGTGTGCCCAGTCAGGTGCATACTCTTCCGTGGTATTGCTCTCGCGGTATCGGTAAGCAAAGTAGATGGTCATCAGAATCACTGGGATGACGACAATCAACATCAGCAACAGAGCCGTGATAATCAGCTCTTTTTCCTGAACGCCAACGCTACCTTTTGGGTCGAGCAATGCGGAGTTACATCCTTCGAGCATCAGAACGGTTCCCAGCAAACCAATCTTCGACAAATTTGTCCTCGATAAAATGCGTTTATATCTTGAAGCTTCCATTAACTTTCTCGATGGTTATCCAGCCTCAGAACGAACGTCTGAGTACTGGTTGTCATGATCATTAGAATATTTATGTGTTGAGCATGTGAAACGCCGCATCTCAAAAAGCAATGCAATAAGGTTCGTTACTGCTGGGTTAAAACCACACAGAAAACATGACTTAATTGTTACACTTTGAAATACATTGTTACATTCGGCGCATTATGAAGAGTTGAAATTGAAAGCTCACCAAACAAACTTGGAAACTAACCTTCCATTTATGAAGACGAAAACTAAGAAGCAGTAAGCGATCAAGACACACATCAATAGCGTGCTACACAGATGGAGCCAGTACTGACAAGGGATTTAGAAAAAGTAGATAAACACTCGCGCGTCACCACTGCCCAGGGCAAGTTCAAGGTACATTAGAAAGAGCGAATAAATAGAAGTGTGACGCCCATCAAGATTGTGAATTCACATACCATTTACAAGGTATTCACTGGTTAGATTATTCAAAATACCCACTCATTCACCAGCAAGATAACCAAGCATTCATCGATGTACTACTGTGACGAATTGAAAGAATATTATGACTAACAGAAAGGATAATTTGACTAATTGAGAACGTTATAGCGGTGAAAAGAACAACACAATGGTAGGAATTGGGATGAATTTATCGAGAATAACAACACCATAATCGAGCCAGATACGGCTCGATTATGGGCAATTGAAAAGCAGTTAAATTAAAAAACAGTTATGCCGCTTGAGTCGCGATGGTTTTTCGCTGATTTCGAGTCATCAAGTGATAAACCACCGGCACAAAGTAGAACGAGATAAGCGTGGTTAATACCGTTCCGCCAACAATCGCGACCGCAAACGGAGGCCAGAAACCACCGCCAGCGATGATCAATGGCATAAAGCCGCCAACAGTCGTTATCGTGGTTGAGCTGATATGGCGAGTACACGACATCACAGCTTCAACGACTGCATCTACATTCCCGGAGGAAGCCTCTTTATCGAGTTTCAATTCGGTCAAAATCACAATGGCCGCGTTAATGGCTAAGCCCGCAATCCCAAGCATCGCGATAATCACCGTAAAGCCGAACGGATAACCGAAGATCCATACCGACAACAGCCCTAGTCCACCAGCCAACCCTGCTACCATGAAGATGATGCTGCTCATTCGGAACGAGTTGAATGACATCACCACCACCAACACCATCAATACCACCACAACGGCGACATTCGAGATAAGGCTGTTAACTGAATTGTCACGCTCAGCGGATTCACCACCAAAACCAATCGTATAACCCGATGGCATCTGATAGCTTGCTAAGCGTTTCTGGAATTCATTAAGGACGGTTTGAGGTAAAACACCCGCTTCAATGTAACCTTCAATGGTGTTCACTCGTTGCCCGTTACGACGAGTAATCGCGCCGCGGCTGGTCGTCAATTCCAGTTCTGCCAGAGTCGAAACATTAATTCCCGTTGAGTACACCTCAGAGCTAATTGGCAAACGAATATTGCTTAAATGCGCTAGGTTTTCACGCGCTTCATCCGCGACACGAACACGGATTGGTACCGACTCACTGCCTTCAATCACAGAGCCACTTTCACGACCTGTCAGCGTAGTTTGCAGCATACCTGCGAACTGGTTCAATGAAATACCGTTCAGCTTTGCGGTGTCTTCATCGACCTTCAACCACACCTTAGGTGTACCCGGTTGCAGCGTTTCCCTTGTGTGCGTCACATGAGGAACACCCGCCAAAATCAATCGCACATCCTCACCAATCGCTTTCAACGTATCGAGGTTTTCACCATACACTCGCAGTTCAACGGGCGCGGTAAATGGAGGCCCTTGGTTAAGCTTACGTACCAAGATTTGTGCTTCCGGCACCTCTTCATCCAACACCTTTTGCAACTGTGGAATTAGCGCATTGGCTTGGTCAAAGTTCTCTGTTTTCACCATGGCTTGCGAGAAGTACGGCGCATTATTTTGCCTTGCTTGCAGGTTGTAATAGAAGGATGGGAAGTTTGCGCCCACTAGCCAATCAATGCGTTCCACTTCAGGGTAACGATGAATGATATCGTCGATTTTTTCAGAGGTGTTTTTGGTGGCGTAAATGCTCGCTTGCGGCGGCATGTAAACCTGAATCTCAAACATGTCTCGGTCTGATGGCGGGAAGAATTGCTCAGTCAGCTGAGACATACTCCAGTAACCGGTAAACGGTACCAATAACACCAAAGCAATCGTGATGGTTGGATGCGTGACGCCAAAGCGAACAGAAGACGAAAACCAACGCGTCAAAGCTGGGATTCTCAAACCCGTCATGTACCAATGGTGCCGCCCTTTCTTATCAACGTCGCTGAGTTGTTTCGGTAATAACTTGGTCGCTAAGCCTGCGATTAAGGTGTGCGAGATAATGTAAGAGCCGATCAATGAGAAAGAAACGGTAATCGCAATACCACCGACAAATTCACCCGATGCACCCGGCATCAAGATAATCGGAGCAAACGCCAACACGGTAGTTAAGGTTGAGCCTAATAACGGCACCCATAAATGCTTCAATGCATTCATGGTCGCTTCAGCGCGCTGTTGCCCTTTCAAGCGATAAGCTTGAATGGTATCGACCATCACCACCGCGTTATCAACCATGATCCCGAGCGCCACAATTAGGCCTGTCACCGACATTTGGTTAATCGGCACACCGGTCATTTTCATGATCGACAGGGTCAATAATGAGGTTAACGGCAGAGAAATGGCGACTAAGATCGCGGCACGTACGCCTAAAGTGACAAACAGCACAATCAAAATCAGACCGAAACCGATCATCAAGCTTTTGCCTAAATCGTCTAAGCGAGTCTCGGTATAACCTTGCTGATTAAACAGCACTGTCACCTTAACGTTACTTGGTAACTCTTGCTCAAATTTACCAATCAGAGCATTAGCTCGCGACGTCCAGTTATCGACTCGCAGATCAGGGTGCATTCTTGCCGCGACAATCACACCCGGCTCACCATCAATAATAGCAATCTGGTCTTGTGGGGTTTTCTCACCACGTTTCACAGAAGCAATGTCTTCCATACGGATGATGTGACCTTTGCTATCAGTGGCTATTGGCACTTGCTTAATGCGTTCAATGGAATCAAGCTCAGACTTAATCTCTAAGCCAAAGCGAGAATAAGCACTCACTAACTCGCCGGCCGAGTTCTTGGCGTCTGCCCCTTCGAGCGATTCAGCGATATTGGCGCTTGAACGCCCTAGAGCAGCGGCATCGGCCGTACGTAAACTGATTTGAATCTCTTCTTGCGGCATCCCGTATTCATCAACGAATTCAGTACCCGACAAAGTTCTTAGTCGCTTGGCGAGCTCTTTGGCATAACGGCCCAGCGTTAACCTATCAGGCTCGCCTGCACCAGACCAAGTTAGAGATGCGATGGTCGTGAAAGCATAGGTATGGTCGCTATCGAGATCAGGCGATTGAGCACCCGCAGGCAAAATGGATTCGATATCAGATAACTTGTCGCGAGCTTGGGACCAGACGGGTTCTGGCTCGGTGATGGTGTCATTAAGTTCTAGCGTGACAATCGATACGCTCGGCCTAGAGGTTGAACTCACCAATTTAACTTCACTCAGCTCACGCAGCTTGTTCTCGATTACCTCAGTAACCAAGGTTTCAACACGCTCGGCACTGGCGCCGGGGAAGCTGGTTGTGATGTTCGCGTAACGGTTGATGATTACTGGGTCTTCTGCACGTGGCAACGTCATGAACGCCGAAATACCACTCACCATCAGCAGCGCGGTCATCAAGATAAGCAGTCGAGTGTTGGAAATAGTCTCTATTATTTTCATACTATTACCTACTCAGCCGCACTGACTGGTTTCACGATTTGGCCCGGAACTAAGCGATGTAAACCACTGGCGATGACCTGTTCACCGTCTTCAATCGCCCCACTCACATACGCTTGTTGATTGTTGGCAAACAACACCTGAACACTTCTACGTTCAACCTTATTGTCTTCACCAATCACAAAGATGTTCCACACACCGCGCAATCCATCAATCAAACCCGTTAATGGCACCCAGTAACCTGAGTCATCAATCTGCTCATCAAATTTAAGGTAGGCAAGTTGCCCTTCCAATACCGATGATTGTTCAGGGAATAGGTAACGCAAACCGACACTGCGAGATTGGGTGTCGACCATTGCGCCGGGATTCAATAGCTCCACGGCATAATCTGTTCTCCCAACTCGGATGTTAGGCGAAGAAAGTGAGGTGACTTTTTGCATTTGGTGAGCAGGAATACCGATGAAGGCCTCTTTGCCCTCAGAAGCGAGCAGTGTAAGAGTTGGATTACCCACATTCACCACATCTCCGAGCGAAACAAAGCGCGTCGCGATGGTTCCAGAATAAGGCGCAAGCACTGTCGACTTCACCAATTTCAGTTCGTTGCCTTTTACCGATGCATCGATGCGCAACAAGTTCGCCTGCAATACGCGTTGCTCACTGGTGAGAGAATCAATCTCCGCTTCGGCACTGAAGCCTTTCGCTTTCAATGAACGTTGACGTTTAAGGTTCGCTGCCACCAAACTCAATTGAGCTTTGACTTCTTCAGCCTGCGCTTTCAGTTGGCTAGACTCGGTTTCCAAAAGTTGGGTATCCAATCGGATCAACGGCTGACCTGTTGTGACTGTGTCACCGACATCCACCAGAATCTCATTGACCTTACCCGCCAATTCAAAACCCAAATTCGCCTGCTGCCCGGCCTTTACCACACCGACATATTCACGCTGTACCGCATACGATGGAGAGCGTTCCAAAGCGACAGTTTCTACTGTTAAGACTGTCGACGCTGCACTACTCGATTCCACTGCAGCATTATCTGCATCGGATGCTGTCTCGGCTTGTGTATTTTCACCACACCCGACAAGAAGAGTCGACAACGCCACTGCTACTGCGCTTCCCTTCATCAATTTATACATACTTCCTGTTCCTATGCGGTACTCAATTATGTTCTTTTTTTAGACTAACCAAACCAAACTAGACTGTCTAGTTTGATTATGTTAAAAATAAGTTTCATGGTTAATGTTTGATAAAACCATCACAAAAAGCATAATGCTTAGCGCCAAATGAGACACCTATAGCGGAGTATCAATAGGCACTAAGCAAAGAGACAAGCTAGGTAACGACCCAACACCAAGTAACGAGAAGCAAGCACGTGACAAAAATCATCAAGAGTGAACAGAAGAGATCGCAGATCTTAACCGCAGCAAGTAAACTTTTCTCTGAACATGGCTTCAAGATCAATATGGATCAGATAGCCAAAGCAGCGAACGTTTCCAAGCAAACGGTCTACTCTCACTTTAAAAACAAAGACGATCTTTTCGAAACCTGCATGCAAACTAAGTGTGCCGAGCGTGAACTCAGCCCTTCTGCTTTTGATATGAATGCCACTTTGGAAGACGAGTTGGTGAAATTTGGTGTGAAGTTTCAAGATTTGTTACTTGATGAGCAATCCAGACAGACCTTTCAAAATGCGGTGAGCCAATCCAACACGCACCCAGAGATCGCTTCGATCTACCTAGAAACAGGACCGCAAAAAACTACCCTTTTGCTCGCCGATTATCTACAAAGCAAAGTGGACTCGGGTGATTTGATCTTATCAACGTCAAGCTCGCCGATCATTGCAGCAAGACAACTCCTGCTGATGTTCCATGGTAAGTCAGCGTATTGGGGATTCTTCGGACACGAAAGCGGTGAGTCAGAGCAAGAGAGGCTTCTCTACACCAAAGAGTGTGTCGCGCTGTTCTTAAACGGCAACCAGCCTCGTTAATTGTAGCTCTATCTTTGAATAAAAAAGGCACAGAGAAATTCATCCTCTGTGCCTTATCAATCATCAGTCACTCTCAGCAATAACAGCGATCGGTTTATTGGGTATGTTCCACAACGATCAGCTCATCGGTATTGAAGCCACGCTCTTTCGACATGGCTTTAAACTTCTCCATCACTTCTGGTGCGACTTCAGGCGTTCTTGCGAGTAGCCATAAGTAATCAGTGTCGGGCCCAGAAACAAACGCGTATTGGTAGCCCTCTTTGTCTAATTCAAACACGACATAAGCGCCGTAGAAAGGGCCAAAGAAAGACACTTTCAAATAGCCTTGTTCAGAGCCCTCAACGAAGTACGCTTTTCCTTCCGCTTCGTTCCACTCACCTTCTTCCGCCGAATAACCACGGTTAATCACCTTCACGCCGCCATCATCACGAAGGCTGTATTCAGCGCTGATGTTGTCTAAGCCACGCTCAAACGAGTGATCCAAACGAGCCACTTCGTACCATTTCCCTAGGTATCGTTCCAACTCAAACTGTTGAACAGGCTTTACCGTTTCGGGCATGCCAACACAACCACCCAATAAGATCACGCTAAGCAGCAATAATATTTTTTTCATCCTAACCTCGACTTGTTTTTATTAGTAATGCGAGTAAGTCTCTTGAAAACATAAACTTACATCCTTGGTAATACGTTAAATCCATTTTTATAGCTCACTTAACTGTAATTTATTCAGAACCTTATGTGAATTGTTTAGTCTGCGAATGGATTCGCAATCCTTTATTGACGAGCTGTATTCCCACAACCACCTCAAAAGGCACTGGAATTACATTCAAACAAGAGAGCAACCAAGGACACTTTATTATTAAAAATTCACGATATGATTCTCGCCACTCGCTTTCTATACTTACTAAACAGTGGAACATGGAAGACATAATAATGAACAACAAGCTCACTCTGCCATGCACTGCATGGATAGCATTACTCGCAAGCTTATCGGCCGTAGCGCCGATGCTTGCACAAGCCAACACCGTTGTTCAAGCGCAAACAGCCGTTAAAAGCCAAAGTGCTGACCAGATTTTTACCAATGCAGATATATATGGGCATCGTGAGTCGGACTCGATCGTTACCCACAAAGGCAAGATCATCTTCATTGGTAACCAATCACAGGCGCAAACTTTTCAAGGGCAAAGCACTGATGTCATTGATTTAGACAATGCCTTTGTCCTTCCGGGATTTATTGATAACCATAACCATGTGTTTGAAGCCGCCTCAGAGCTGGGTGGCAATTGTGAACTCGACTCTGAAGCAACGTTAGAAGAGCAAATCCCCTACTTAGAAGCGTGTAAGATCAATGCTGATACCGATGGCAGAGGTTGGCTTATAGGCTATGGTTTTTCTTTGGAAGCGACGCTCGATAGCGACTCTGACTACACGCCACTAGAGATCATCGACAGTGTCTTCCCTAATCGCCCCGTGGTGCTTATGGAGCAGACTTCACACTCGATGTGGGTCAACTCAAAAGCACTAAAAATCGCTCGAATCAGCCAACAATCTCCAGACCCACAAGGCGGTGTTTATTTAAAAGACCAAGATAGCAGCAAGCTCAATGGCATCTTGCTAGACAATGCTGGCGATCAAGTGATGGAGATGGCTTGGAATAGCCAAAGTGAACTGTTTGAGCAAAGCTACCAAGGCTTAATGTTCGGGCTTGAGGAAGCGGCAACCCACGGCATCACCACCATTGGCGACGGTCGCATGTATTGGAAACGAGGTTGGTATGACGTTTGGCTAGAGGCCGAGCAAAATCAAGACTTAACGGCGCGAGTATCGCTACGCCCTTGGGTGTACCCATCGATGGTGATGTCTTCTCAATTAGAAGTCTTTGAGAAAATGCATTCCGACGATAAAAGCCATCTGTTACTTGTCGATCAGGTGAAAATGTACAGTGATGGCATCTTTATCAATGGCACCGCCAAAACACTCGCGCCCTACTTAGATACTTATCTACCCCAGTCTCCTAATGGCTTGAACTATATTCCGCCAGAACAAATGAAAGAATGGTTAACTGCGCTCGAGAAAATCGGCTTTAGCGCCCACATTCATGCTATTGGTGATGGAGCGGTTCGTGAATCTCTTGATGCGATAGAAAGTATTCGCAAACAAGGTTCAACCAAACCCTACACCCTAACCCATGTCGAATTAATCAATGATGAAGATGTGCCACGCTTTCGCCAGTTAGATGTAACTGCAGATTTCCAAGTTGGCTCTGATTACGTTGCAAGGCATCAACACCAATGGGCCGAAGCTTTCCTAGGTGCTCGCCGTGCTAAAGCCATGATGAACCTCGATGCAATACTCAAGACCGACGCGAATATCACCTTAAGCAGTGACTGGAACGTACACGACATCAACCCTTTAGTCGGCATCGCGAACAGCTTAATCATGGGCCAAACCGGCCTAACCGATATCTACACAGCCATCGACGCTTACACGCTCAATGCCGCCAAAAGTCTTGGAATTGAAGATGTAACAGGTTCTATTGAGGTAGGCAAATCCGCTGACTTCGCCATTCTCGACCGCGACATCACCACAGTATCAGCAAGACAAATCGCTAAGACTCAAGTGTTGATGACGGTGTTACGCGGGGATGTGGTTTACGAAAAATAAAGCCAATTCGCGTATCGAATTGGTTATCGCAACTCAAACGAAAACGAGCCAGCTTATTCAGCTGGCTCGTCAGTTATTCACATCTGTATTTTAGTTCTGTTACGCGTTGGTCTCTTTTAGTGCTTTCTCTGTTGAATCTTGTTTGTCATCAAGTGCAAAGTAGATCTTCGATACAATCACTTCAGCAACCAAAATCGTAAATACCACAGCGAAGAATGCGACTACACCGCCCCAAGGGCCTGTAAAGCTCACCTTATCTCCGAACAGAAGGTTAATCGCTTCTAGCATCACGAACTTTGAGCCCACCAAGATAATGTAAGTGGTGATTGCTCGGTACACCTTAGGTGCAGTGCCAGGCTTGCTTTTAAAGTGCTCGGCAATCTTGTGCTCTAAACCAATAGAGAGCTTCAATAATAGCTGCAGCAACAATGCCGCAATCAAAGAGATAGTGAAAGACTCAATGTTAACGAAGTCCCAGTACTCATCGAAGAAGTTAAGCACTACTAAGTCCACCAGCACGGCTAACGTGTAACCTACGAATAGACGTTGTGGTGTGTTGAACCCGTAAACTTTGTCTGATTTAGTCATTCTGTCTCTCTCTAATCTAATTTGATAAGTCGCCTTGATTTGAAATACATCTTAGCGTTCGAATCGAAGCAAAACTTACCATTTCATGACATCGCCAACATTCATTCCTCAAATTAATGATTCGACAATAATCCCCCTTTCCTCTCTTATAGCAATAGCAAAAACACGCCCAATTCATCACTGTCACCAAATGGCCATTCTTCAAATGCTGCGCCCCATAAGATGACTCCATCAGCGACACACACTCATTTCCAAAAGGTGCAGACTATGAAAAAACTAATCACTAACGCGAACGTATTTAACGGTGTTGATAACAACTTAATCGAGAACGTATCAATCCTCATCGAAGATAACTTGATCACTCAGATTGGAGAGATTGACCCAACGATTGCCGATGAAACGATTGATGCTCAAGGTGGCACGGTCATGCCAGGCCTGATTGATGCGCACGTTCATATCACGCGATCTGCACCTTTCAACGTGATTGATACCATGACGCGTGAAGAAGTGGCGATTCGCTCAGCAAAGATTTCTGAAGAGATGTTAATGCGTGGCTTTACCACCATTCGTGATGTAGCAGGTAACACGCTTGGCCTTAAAAACAGCATCGACAACGGCTATGCCACTGGCCCACGTATTCTTCCTTCAATGGCGGCTATCTCACAAACTTGTGGTCACTCCGATTACCGTCAAAACCAAGCACAAGAGCGTTTAGCAAACGGCCATGAAGACTCACCAATGATGAAGCAAGGCTCAATGAAAGTGGCCGATGGGCGTTCAGAAGTATTGAAAGCGGTGCGTGAACAGCTATTCATGGGCGCGTCACAAATAAAGATCATGCCGGGTGGTGGCGCATCTTCAACCTTCGACCCGCTAGACACATTGCAATTTACATCAGACGAGATGAAAGCCGCAGTTGAGGCCGCTTCCGATTACGGCACTTATGTCGCTGCGCCGAGCCGCTGAAGCGGGCGTGATGTCATTCGAACATGCGACTATCATGGACGACGACATTGCCGAGATAATTAAAGAGAAAGGTATCTGGGTGATCCCGTCTTACTTTACCTCTTCATTGATTGCAGAGCGTAAGATCCCACTGCCAAACGAAGAGACATATCGCAAAACAGAGCGCGTGGGTAAAGCCATGTTCAAGTCGGCAGAATTGATTAAGAAATACGACATCCAGAACATCGCTTTTGGCACTGACTGTGTGGGCGAAACCAACGTTCATGCGACACAATTAAATGAACTTGGTGCGATTGAGCAAGTATTCGATACCATCACCGCGCTTCGCATGGCGACATCAAACTGTGGACGTTTGTTCGAGATGTCGACTTATCAACACCCGTACCAAGAAGGCAAACTTGGTCAAGTGGTTGAAGGCGCGTATGCCGACCTATTGATCATCGATGGCAACCCACTGGACAGTGTTGCTTGTGTGGCAAACACAGAGACACAAAAACTGATCATGAAAGACGGCAAGGTGTACAAAAACACGCTTTAGTGTTCAATATACTCACTAAGTAATGAAACCTCTCAGGCAAGCAAGCGAACTTTATAGTCGTTTGCTTGCCTTTTTATTAAGCGCTGTTTTATTGCTACTATTAAACTCAGGTTATTGATTTATGGATAAATCGGGGTGGGATAAGGATGAAATTAGAATGAAGCTATTACTTACTGCACGCTTAATCAGCACAGTGCTATTACTCAGTTCACTGCTGTCAGGGTGCGGTAACTTTAGAAATCTATCTAATGAGATACAAGCCATCGACTCCATAACCAATCAATACATGGTTACCTTGAATCAACATGCCTCCGGTTCTGCCGTGGTGATTGAACAAATCAAAGACATTAACAAAGGCGAGGTTGATGGCTACGATGGCATCATAGACAGTGACAGTATTCACTTACATGTATCGAATAACATCCACTACCTACTTATCTTTGAAGATAAGAATCAAGACCTTACCCTACAAGCCGATGAAGCTTTCAGTGTAATCAACCTACGTGATCACCAAGACAGATCAACAATAGAAGTCTCACTAACGGTTAATGAGAGTGAAGCCCCAAGAGCGTTTGTTGATCGTTCACTATCTTCACTGTTGAAAATCGAATTGGATTTGATCGACATAGGCACAGTCGTGAGCTTGGAAGCTCCACCTTTTGACAGAAAAAATGGCAAACTCGGCATGTGGCAGCCGCTGACCTTTTTGCTCGAAGATAACGCTGGGCTCTACTTTCTGTCAGAGTTCGACCCAAACAAAATCCCGATCTTGTTTGTGCATGGCATCAACGCCACTGCGTTAGATTTTGCCCCACTGATTGAAAAAGTCGACCAATCTAAATATCAGATCTGGGTCTTTAACTATCCTTCAGGCTTGTCTCTGGCTTTGAACTCCAAAGGCCTGAATAACCTCATGCACACGGTGTTAACGGAATACAAAATCCAACAATTACATGTTGTGGCACATAGTATGGGCGGGCTTGTCGCCACCAACAGTCTTCGCCAGTGCCGTATTGGGCAGCTATGCGATTTTGTAAGCAGCGTAGCCACCATATCTTCGCCGTTTGGTGGTGTCGAGTCTGCTAAACAAGGGGTCGAGTACTCTCCCGTAGTAATGCCGGCATGGGTTGATTTAAATCCAGACGGGAAATTTATCGCTGACTTATTAATTGACAGCAGTAAGATTCACATTCCCCACTTTTTAGCCTTTGGTTATAACTCGGGCGACCTATTTAATACCAACAGCAACGATGGTGTGATCAATTTATCAAGCCAGTTATCACGACCGGCCCAATTGAATGCGGACCAAATTCGTGGTTACAACGAAAACCATCTGAGTATTTTAGATAATGATGATCTGTTTGAAGACCTGTCCAATTTTTGGTTAAGAGCAGAACAAGAAAATTGATCTACCTTTAGCCGCATAATCAGTTTTTGAGCCATGGGCGCCGCTCACCTTTAGAGTGCAGGCTCGCTAAAGCACTGCCCCCTGGCGCATTAGAGGACGTGGGTGAATCGACTTCAAGCATCTCTGACCCTTACGCAAGTGAGCGAATGTGGGGACACCCAAGCGAGCAAGTTTAAGGTAAATCAGATACGAAAAATGGAACGCTCAGGCGTTCCATTTTTTTGGATGAAGCGAAACTCGTGTCTGAGTTGAGAGCGTTGATATCGCGTGCGCTCGGTCTGATTTCAAATACCCTCCCCCTCTAACTCCCCCTCATGTTAAGTTCATCAACCCCTTTAGATCTGCGACCGAGGGGGAGAACCTTCTTTAGCGCTGAACGTACAGCTGCACATATCACGATCGGTATTCTGTTCCTCCCCTTTCCACGAACCACAATGGATCGAAGATGCTGATTAAGGGGAGGCTAGGAGAGGATTTAGTTTTGCAGATAAGGTGTCGCACCAAGAATTTCTGGAGCCTACTTACCAGTAGGTAAATCAGAATAATGTTAGCGTTCGCCTTTATATGGATAACAGCTCATCGCAAATTTCGAAACAGTCTTTTTGACTAATCCTACAGCCTGTTATGGGGCGCACGTAGTTCCTCCATTTACACTCTAAAGTTCATGTTCATTATCGAAATGTATTTGATTGTTATATGTCCCTAACATATTAGCTAAGCGCACCTTATATTGCTGTTTTTTGACTTGTAGTCCAACTTGCTCAAAATAATCATAGTCGAACGGAAAAATACCCAATTTCAGTATTTCACAACCTAGCTTAGTCACCTTGTAGACACTTAACTGAAGATCTATTGGTTCATCCTTCTCAATCAAGAGGATTTTTCCACCATACTGCATATTTTGTACATAACTTTCTTTTGCATATGTCCCTAGCGACCATGACAGACCGCCGACTTCAACACCACTGAGTATGCCTAGGTCTTCCATCTCTAGTAGGTAATCAAACTCTAAACCTTTGTTTTCTAAGTCTGGCAACTTGAATACTTTTTTATTTATTACAAAGGGAGCTAGTTTAGATATTTCCCTAGCTTCTGCTTGAGATAGATTTTTCAGGAACTCCAACGTTCGTAATGAATAAGAGCCTGGAGTAGCAACCTCGCCAGCTAAAGCCTTTGCCCACAAGCTTTGAAGGTCTTCATTTGATACCTTTTCAGCACTATCTCTCCAACGAGTGAACCAATCTTGGTCAATGGGTTCTTCATTCGATTCATACTCACTGTTCAAAAGATCATGCTCTGCCATTAAAATGGCTTTAGTTAGGTGGATTTCTTCTTGGATATCCTGAGCATACTTTCGAGTGACTTTTTGTTTCTCAAGTAATTCGAAGTTAATATATGGTTTGTAGTGGTCAACTGATATTGGCCACGTTCCTAGAGTTTAACCAGAACAATCGTT